>DAIPLF010000470.1:0-1901 GCA_036769375.1 Candidatus Aminicenantota bacterium
GACGGACGGGGTTTGAGCTGACGTCGTCGATCCTCAGAGATACGCCGGCCCCGGTACCCGCGCGAACCCCGGCGGGCTTGCGCGCCGTTATCCGGAAATGCCTCGAGAAGGACTTGGAGAAGAGGTTCCAAACGGTGAGCGAAGTGCGCTCGGCGCTGGAAGCGGACGTCTACGTGAAGAACCCAAGGGCTTCCGGGCCGTCATCGATGATCCGGAGCCGGCGCGGCCGTTGGATCCTGGCGGGAGTCGTCCTGGTTGTCGCGGGAGCGCTGATCTTCAAGCTGATCCCTCGGGGGGGCGAAGAACTCAAAGCACCGAAGGACCTAGCCGTCCTCAGCACCGGCGCGCGCCCATCCACGATCGCCGAGGCCAACGAATATTTCGAAAGAGGGATGCTCTTCCTCATGGCGCAGTTCAACCTGACGGGCGCCCGGAAGATGCTCGAGCGGGCCCTGGAGATCGACCCCCGGTTCGCCGAGGCCCGGGCCTGGTACGGATTCACCTTCATCCTCGAGATCGACAGCGGCTTCTCCAACGATTCAAGCTGGCTTTACAAGGCCGAGCAAGAGCTGCGCCGCGCTTTGCAAGACGATCCCGATTCGGCCCACAGCCATTCGGCCCTCGCGGCCCTTCACTTTTACCAAGGCCGGAAAGACCTGATACCCGAGGAGGCCCACAAGGCGCTCTCGCTCAATCCCAATGAAATAGACGCCAAAAACTGGCTGTCCAATTACTACGCAATGAACGGCGAGTATGCGCCGGCCAAAGAGCTCCTCGATCAGGTCCTTGCGAGCGACCCGCTTTTTTTCCCGGCCCGCATGAACCTGGGCGAGATCCTGCGTATGGAAGGTGATATCGAGGGCGCGATCCGTGAGTACGGAAAAATCTTGGAACAGGATCCCCGGAATAAATACGCCGCTCTTTGTTTGGCCCGGGCGTATATCGACAGGAACGACATTCCCGAAGCACGCCGGACCCTGGAGGATCTTTCGCCCGATGAACAGCAGAGCTTCATGGCCCGGCTGACGTGGGCTCTAGTTCTGGCTTTGGAAGGGAAGATGGAAGAGGCTCTTGAAAAAATGGACGAGGACAGCCTGAAATACGGCGCTCTGGCGCCTTTGACGACATCCGTGATCGCGGAGTTCTATGCCATCATGGGAGATTCCCTGAGATCCCTGGACTGGCTCGAGCGGGCTGTCCGAAACGGTGACGAGCGGGATCAGTGGTTCCTCCGCGACCCGTTATTGGCCAAGATCAGGGACCTTCCCCGCTTCCAGCAGATCATCGACTCCATCGAGTTCCGCCGCAAATCCCGAATTTGAAGCGCGATCGGGACTGTACGGTTGTAGCCGGTTCCCGAAGCGCTACCTGCCCGGGAAGTGACCGGCGGGCGGCGACCCCGAACGACGGTTTCCCGCCCAGAACGCTTGATCCGTCCTGGTCTCCCGCTCCTCGTTCCTTGACTAAACCCTACGATAATGGTAGGATTAATCAAGTGGAAGGCTGGGGCATTGCCGGCAAAGCCTTCTCCCACAACAAGATGCGGGCGTTGCTTCACTCTAAACAAGAAACCATGAAGTGACAGGAGGATAGCATGTCGAAAGTCCTGAGGTACGGCCTCCTTCTTGCCGCCGCCGGCTGTCTGCTCCTGGCGCAGCCCGTGACGGCGGAAGACGGGATCGAAGGCCATCTGGTCAATATCAAGTGGCTCGAGAAAAACCTTGCGAACGCCGAGGTTCTGATCCTCGATGCGTCACCCGCTCAGATCTATGCGGCCAAACACATTCCCGGCGCAGTCGGCGTCGACCTGTTCGGCTGGTATGGTCTCCGGGAAATGCCACTCGCGGATATGGAAAAGCTCTTCCAGTCCTGGGGGATCAGTCCCGGGAAGAAGATCGTCA
>DAIPLF010000094.1:0-6798 GCA_036769375.1 Candidatus Aminicenantota bacterium
GACGATGGCGGCGCCGAAGATTTGGTGCGCCCCGAAGAAGACGATCGACCAGAGCGTGTTCAGGAGAAGCTGCCCGGCGAAAACGGCCAGGGCTTTCCTGACCTCGTTCCTCCTCGGGCCCTTTTCATAGACAAGATAAGCGGATAGTCCCATCAAGGCGTAAAGGATAGTCCAGACCGGGGCGAAGACCCAACCCGGCGGATTGAACGGCGGTTTGGCCAGTCCCGCATACCACCCGGGGATTGACGGCGTTGTAAAAACGGATCCGATGACCCCCGCAAGCTCGCAGACCACGACGAAGGCCAATATTCGCAATGCCTTTTTCATGGCACCTCCTGTCATTGACCGGCCGGCAACCTCCGCCGGTCGATCTTGATCATGGACAAAAATCCCGGGTAAGCGCCGCCCGAACAGCGGAAGGTCTATTCCCCGCCGATCTGGAGAAGGTTGATCCGGAAGCTAGGGGTTGCCATCCTCCGGCTCAAGTCGAGGTCGTCGGCTACCATTTCGATACCGTTGAGCATCTCGTCCGCCGTCCCGGCGATGGTGAGGCCTTTTACCGGGAAAGCGATCTTACCGTCCTCGACCCAAAACCCGGAGGCCCCCCCGCTGAAGTTGCCGTTGACCGGGTTAATGCCGTAGCCCGTCACCTCTTTGACCAGCAAACCGGCCTTTGTCGACTTGATGATGTCTTCGGGCTTGGCCTGGCCGGCCGTCATATAGAACTGGTGGGGGCCGATCCCCGGCAAGCTGGCAAAACCGCCGCGCCGGGCGTTTCCCGTGCTCTGGACTCCCGCCCGCTTGGCCACTATCGTGTTGTACATGAAGCCCTTGAGGACGCCCCTATCGATGATCGTCCTCTTCCGGGTCGAAACCCCCTCGCCGTCGAACGGCTGGCTGGCGATCCCCTTTGCGAGCGTCCCATCATCAATCAGCGTGATGAGCTCCGAGCCGATCTTCTGGCCCAGCCGCTTGCCCAGAAAGCTCGCCCCCTGCAGGACTCTCTCACCGTTGATCGCCCCGAGAATGCCCCCGAGAAGTGCGTACCCCACATCGGCATGGAAAATGACGGGCGCCTTTTGCGTCTTGAGCGGCTTCGGGTCCAGCATCTCATAGGCGTCGCGGGCCGCCTTGGCCGCCACTTCCTCGGCCGGCTTGAGGTCGCTGAAATAGCGCGCGCCGCTCGACTCGCCGCCCGATGATTTCTGCTCTCCCTTCTCCGCCACGACGGAAACGCCGAGGGAGCAGACCGACGACCGAAAGCTCTTGGCCAGGCCGTTGGAGTTGGCGATGACGACCTCTTCCTCTCCCTCACCGTATCTGGCGCCATCGCTCTTGGTGATCCGGGGGTCTTTCATGGCCAACTGTTCGATCTTCTTGGCGAGCTCGATCTTTCGCTCCATTGGTATTTTGGCGACCTGCGGGTCAAAGAGACCGGCAATTTCGGTCAGACCCTTGTCGTCGGGGAGCACGTTGTTCGGGTCGGCGGTCGTGATCTTGGCGAATTCGATGGCCCGGCCGAGGGCGTCGTCCAGCGCTCTTTCCCCCAGGTCATTGGAGCTGGCGAAGGCCATCTTCCCCTTGATAAAGACCCGGAGTCCGGCTCCATAGGAGGCCGCTTCCTCCACGGTCTCGACTTCGCCCTTGCGGACCTCGATGCTCAGATTGCGGCCGTTCTCAATGTAGACTTCGGCTGCGTCGGCTCCCTTTTTCAAGCACTTGCTGACCAGCTGTTCGGCTATTCCCTTGTAATCCATCATCGTCTCCATTTTCCGGGCTTACCTGGCCCGTGACCCGCCGACATTGATGCCCCGGATCCTGACCGTGGGCTGCCCCGCCGCGACCTCAGCCGACTGCCCCTTGCCGCAGATCCCGGGGCCGAAATCCAGGTCGTCTCCGACGGCGTCGATCCCCTGGATAACATCGAGGCAGTTTCCGATGAGTGTCGCACCCTTGACCGGGGTGGTCTTTTTCCCGTTCTCGATGAGATAGGCTTCCCGGCAGGTAAAATTGAAAACACCGTCTGTCGGGTTGACGCTCCCCCCGCTCAGGCTCTGGACGTAAAGGCCGCCCTTGGTTGAGGCCAGGATTTCGTCCGGCTTGTCTTTGCCCCGGTCGATAAACGTGTTCGTCATGCGGACGATGGGGATGTTGCGGAAGGATTCACGGCGTCCGTTCCCGGTGCGCTCCATCTTGAGCTGCTTGGCCGAGAGGATATCGGTCATGAACTTGACAAGGATCCCGTCCTGGATCAGGACGTTCCGCTTCATCTGAGTCCCCTCGTCGTCGTAGTCTGTCGTGCCCCGGAAGCAGGGCAGGGAGCCGTCGTCGACCATCGTGAACTTCTCAGTGGCCACTTTCTTCCCGAGCTTGCCGACGAAGACCCCGGTTTCTCTGGCGATGTTGTCCGCTTCGAGGGGGTGGCCGACGGCCTCGTGGACGAGGACTCCGCCCCAGCCGTTCTGCATGACCACGTCCATCTTCCCGGCCGGCGCGTCCTTGGCCTCGAGCATGACGATGGATTCCCGGGCGCAGGCGCGGGCCGCGTCCTCGGGCTTGAGCTCGTCGAACATCTCGATCCCGGAGTGCCGGCTCAACCGCTCGCGTCCCATGTGAGAGGTGTTGTTGCCGACGCCCAGAGTTTGGACGATGAAGAAGAGGAGAGGCAGCTCGTCGCTCAGGTAGAGGCCTTCGCTGTTGGCGATGTCGCGGCTGCGGACCTCATCGTGATATTCGATCGAAGCCATCTTGATCCGGGCATCATAAGCCAGCGCCGCGTCGTGGGCGCGTTTCATGATCTCCAGCCGCTTCTCGTCGGCGACCGTCTGCAGGGGGACCCGGACCGTGATATAGGACGGCCTTTTCTCCTCCTTGATGTCCACCGGCTTGACGGTCTTCCCGCCGCGGGCGACAAAGGAGGCAACCTCGGCAGCCCGGTCGAGCTTTTCCAGCGTGATCTCATCCGTGTAGGCATATCCGGTCTTGTCTCCCGAGATGACGCGCACGCCGGCGCCCTGGCTGATGCCGAAGACGGCGCTCTTGAATTTGCCTTCTTCAAGAAGAATGCTTCGCGAGATGCGATGCTCGATATAGACCTCGCCGAACTCTCCGCCCTGACTCAGCGCGCGGCGGATGACCATGTTGATGTCTTCCAAAGCGACCTGGGGCTTGGCCGGTTCCTGCCCGGCCAGCAGGCCGCGCAGCAGGGGAGGGGCGGCGGCGAGCGCGATGCCTCCCTTGAGACTCAGCTCCAGAAACTTGCGCCGGGGGATGTCCTCGGCGAAATGGGTTTTAAGGCTCATGGCAACTCCTCATGGCAAGAAAATGGATCGGAACAGGCATGCTAGCCAGATTATAGCGCACCCGGCCAAGAAAACTCAAAAAGCGGACCGGCGCCCGTCAGGAAGAGGCCGCAAAGGCAGCGGCCAGCCTGATCGCCGCGACAAGACTCTGGGGCGATGCGGCATTCCTGCCGGCGATATCAAAGGCCGTGCCGTGGTCAGGAGAAGTACGGACAAAGGGAAGACCCAGGCTCACGTTGACGCCGCTGTCAAAGGCCGCGAGCTTAAAGGGGATCAGCCCCTGGTCATGAAAGAGGGCGATAACGATTTTGTCCGACCGGCCGAGGGCGCTCCGGAAAACCACATCGGGAGGATAGGGGCCGCTGATCTTGATCCCCTGCCGCCGAGCCTCCTTGATCGCGGGGGCGATCTCTCCGGTCTCTTCCCGCCCCAGGAGGCCGTCCTCTCCGGCATGGGGGTTGAGTCCGGCTACCAGGAACTCGAGCCTCCCCGGCTTGACCTTCTTCAGGCTCCTGTCGAGGGAAATGAAAAATTCCAGCAGGGGTTCCGTTTTGATCTTCTTGAGGGCCTCCTTCAGTGAGACATGATGGCTCAAGAGGGCGACTTTGAGCTTCTCCGACCAGAAGGCCATGATAACCCCGCGGTAGAAGTGACTCAGGTAATCGGTATGGCCCTTCCAGGGGACTCCGGCCAGGGCCCAAGAGGACTTGGAAACGGGGGCTGTTACGATAGCCTGGAGATCCCCCTTCCGGGCTGCGGCAACGGCGGCCTGGAAAAAGCGGAACGATTCCCGTCCGTTTTTCGCCGCCGGCGCCCCCTTCGTTACCCTCCTCATAGCGCTGGGGATATCATGGAACACCAGGGTCCCCGACCGACCCGGTCGTTGTCCCTTCAGTGAATCGAAATCGAAGTGAATGCCGAGGGCCTTTTCTTCCGCCCGGAGGACAGGAACGGAGCCGAAAAGCACGTAGTCGGCTGCCGGCAGATCATAATCCCCCGCCAGGGCTTTGAGGACGATCTCCGGGCCGATACCCCCCGGGTCACCGAGCGTGATCCCGATCCGCCGAAGAGTCATCGGGCCTTTTTCTTGGCCTCTTCCTCTTCCTTGACGTCCTCGGTTTTGTAGAGGTACTTGATGTTGGCTTTGTAGACCAGCAGGTTGGGGGCGTCATCGCGGTTGAGCTTGAAGCAGTTCCGGTCATACCACTCGATGTACCCCTCGATGACCTGGCCGTCGGCGAAGGCTACGGCCATCCTGGTCTTCTTGTTCATCTGCTTGAGATAGTAGTAGTTCTCGGCGTGAGTGTCATAGGGGGGGTGCATCTTCCGTTTGTCGGATTCGTGGCGCTCTTTTTCTCTTTCCCGGCTGTCCCGGATCTCAGCCAGGTTGGGTCTGATGAGCCTTCTGTTCATAGAAATTCTCCACCTGTGGTTTTGATGAAAGATCTTTGGTTACCCTATATTTTATCACTTTTGAGGGCGGACTTCAAGGCCGGCTCAATCCCTCCACCAGTGGGAGAACTTAGCAAAATAATTGCGGCGGTGCCTTTAGCGGTTGCCCATAATCTGGTCGACGGTGATATTCTTGTTTATCAAATTGGTGCCCGTGGCCTTATCCAGGCTGGCCTCCGATATCATATAATCCACGATCGACCGCAGTTCAGCGATCCGGGCATTGCTCAGGTCTCTCTGGTAGGTGAGGACGATGAAATTGGTGCTCAGGCCGACCTTGAGCTTCTCTTCTTCGGCCGAGAGCTTTTTCTCCGCCAGCTCCCGGGCAACCCGGTAGGATTGGACTCTTTTATAGTTTGTCTCGACGGAGCGGACCCCGTTCCGGATTTCAAGATAAATGATCTGTTCCTGGTTCTTCAGCCGCAGCATCGCCTGCTCGAGGTTGAGCTTCGCCTGAGCCACGGAGGCCCGCGAGAAAATGGTGTTCAAGGGGATGTCCAGGGTCAGGCCGACGGCCCAGTTGTTGTACTTGAAGTTGAACGAGTCCTTTAGGGCGTCACTGCTCGAACCAGGGACTTTGCCGACGATCACGCCGGTCAGGGGGTCGTCGTTGAGGTAAAGGATCCGGTCTCCTGAGACCCCGGGGCTGTAGTACGCCGCCGTCAAGTCGAGCCGCGGCAGGAGCTGATTCTTGGTAAAGCCCAGGTTCAGGTCCTGGGTGCTCAAGTCGATCTTCATGGACTTGAGCTCGGGCCTGTTCTGCATGGCTGTGAGGAGGGCTTCATCGACATTGACCTGGCGCTCTTGGAACTTGGGCGTATCGACAGGCCGGATCGGCAGGGCCAACCGCATCTCCTCTTCGGGTAGGTTGATGATCGTCCGGAGGCGGTCTTCATTGTTCTTGACCTCGGCATCGGCCGAAAGGATGTCGGCCTCCCGGGTGGCTACCTCGGCCTGGGCGCTCAGGATCTCGATGGGCGCCAAGGTGCCGACCTCGACCGCCCTTTGGTTCTTGGCCAGGAGGTCTTGGGCCAGCTTGAGAGACTGCTGCATCACCTTCAAATTCTCCAGGCTGTAAGCCAGGTTCCAGTAAGCCTCTTCGACTGTATAGATAATGTTCGCGATCGTGTTCTCCAGGTCGGTCCCGGATTTCTCATAAGCGTTCTGGCTGATGAGGATGTCATTACGCGTGATCTTGATCCCGAAATCCCGGAGCAGAGGCTGCCGGAAGTCGAGCCGCAACGTGCTCCCGAAGCGGGGGTTGACCGTCTGAAACCTGGCGTTGCTCTCATTCTTGTAGCCAACCCAGGAAGCGGTCAGTGTTCCACCTATTGGGACGAGCTGGGAGACCGAGGCGTCATAGTCAGAGTAATCGGCTATCGTCCTGCCCACCTGCTCGAGCCAGGAATAGGACGCGGATACATTGCTGCGATCGGAGAAGCCGAATCCGAGAGTGGGCAGGAATTTCTCCTTGGCTTGAGCGACCGCATAGGAGGCGATCTCCGGGCTGAGGATCTGGATGGCCACGCCGTAGTTGTTTTTCAGCGTGCGGAGGATCGTATCCTCGAGAGTCAGGGACAGGACCGGCTCCGTATTCTCCTGGGTCCAGGAAACGGCCGGCCAAAGAAGGACCAGGACGGCAAGAAATCCAGCTATTCGTCTGGGCATAAGGAACCTCCAGAAATAGGGTCTCATCCTTAATATACGTTTATTCGTAGCGTAAGGCTTCAATCGGGTCCAGGCGCGAGGCCTTGCGGGCCGGGTAGAAGCCGAAAAATATTCCGACCGAGGCCGAAAAGGCAAAGGCCATAAAGATGGCCCCGGGAGAGACCGTGGTCTTGAACTCGGAGAATATCTTGATGTAATGGAGTATCTTCGAGAGCCCGATCCCGAAAAAGACGCCGATCAGCCCTCCGAGTACGCTCAAGACGATGGCCTCCGTCAGGAATTGAAGCAGGATGTCTTTCTGACGGGCGCCCACGGCCATGCGGATGCCGATCTCCCGGATCCTCTCGGTCACCGAGACAAGCATGATGTTCATGAT
>DAIPLF010000471.1:0-1899 GCA_036769375.1 Candidatus Aminicenantota bacterium
AGATCGGGGGCGCCATCGGCATGGCCTGGACCGAGTTCGGAGGGGAGCTGCTGATCTTCGAGGCGACCAAGATCCACGGGAAAGGGAATTTTACCCTGACCGGCCAGCTCGGTGAGATCATGCAGGAGTCCGCCCAGGCCGCCTTTAGCTACGTCCGGGGAAAGGTCTTCGAGCTCAACATCGCCAAGGATTTGCACAAGAACTTCGACATTCACATCCATGTCCCGGAGGGGGCGACGCCCAAGGAAGGGCCCTCTGCGGGGATCACCATCGCCACCTCCATTATCTCGCTTTTGACCGACATCCCGGTCAACCGCAAGGTGGCCATGACCGGAGAGATCACCCTCAAAGGCAAAGTTCTGCCTGTCGGCGGGATCAAGGAGAAGCTCCTGGCGGCGCACCGTGAGGGGATCCGCGAGGCCATCATCCCGCTCGACAACAAAGCCGACCTCAAAGACCTGCCCAAAGTGATCAAGCAGGAAGTCAATATCCATCTGGTCGAACATATGGACGAAGTCCTGAAAATCGCCCTGACAAGCGAACTTCCCCAGAAGCCGTCGAAGGAGACAGCGGTCATCTCTCCGGAGCTCTCCCCGAGAGGGGGGGAGGGCGAGGGTCCGACCGAGCCTCCTTTGACCCACTGAGGGTTTGCCGAGCGATTATCATCTAAGACCGAAAGACCATTCTTGAGGAGATGTGAGCCATGAGAGAAAAAGAGTACAGCCTCGTAGAGCTCGAAGAAAGAGACCTGAAGGAGCTGGAGAAAATAGCCGGACAGGCCGGGGTCGAGGAAGAGGAGATCGAGGACGCGAGCAAGCATAACCTGATTTTCAAGGTCCTCGAGGCCCAGGCCAAGAAGAGCGGGCTGCTGTTCTCCGAGGGCGTCCTGGAGACGCTGGAGGATGGCTTCGGTTTCCTGCGGGCCCCCGATTTCAGCTACCTCCCCAGCCAGGATGACATATACGTTTCTCCTTCTCAAATAAGGAAATTCCAACTGCGGACAGGGGACACGATCAGCGGCATCGTCCGGCCCCCCAAAAACGGGGAGAAATACTTCGCCCTGATCAAGATCGAGGCCATCAACTTCACCCATCCCGACATCATCCAGGACCAGCGGCGGAATGTCCATTTCGAGCGTTTGACGCCGCTTTATCCGTTCGAGAAGATCAACCTGGAGGATGGCAACGCCAAGAACATGAATGCCCGGATCATGGACTTGCTGACTCCGATCGGCAAGGGCCAAAGAGGGCTGATCGTCTCGCCTCCGCGGGCCGGGAAAACAACCCTCCTCAAGACCATCGCCAAGTCCATCGAGAAAAACCACCCTGAGATCTTCCTGATCGTCCTCCTGGTCGCCGAGCGGCCGGAGGAGGTCACGGACTTCCAGAGGTCGGTCAACGGAGAAGTGGTCGCCTCGACCTTCGACGAGCCGCCCGCCCGGAATGCGCAGGTGGCCAACATCGTCCTCGAGAAGGCCAAAAGGCTGGTTGAGATCAAGCGCGACGTGGCCATTCTCCTCGACAGCGTGACCCGGCTGGCTCGGGCGCACAACGCCATCATCCCGCCCTCAGGAAAGGTCCTGAGCGGCGGTATCGACGCCAATGCCCTGAACAAGCCGAAGAAGTTCTTCGGTTCGGCCCGGAAGATCGAGGAAGGCGGGAGCCTGACCATCATGGCGACCGCCCTGGTCGACACGGGAAGCCGCATGGACGACGTCATCTTCGAGGAGTTCAAGGGTACCGGGAACATGGAGATCAACCTGGACAGGCGGCTGGTCGACAAACGGCTGTTCCCGGCCATCGACATCAACCGTTCTGGAACACGGAAAGAAGAGCTCCTGATCGAGGAGAACGACCTCAACCGCATCTGGATCCTGCGGAAGGTCCTGAGCCAGCTCAG
>DAIPLF010000095.1:0-6713 GCA_036769375.1 Candidatus Aminicenantota bacterium
TTCTCTGGGCATCTGTTCCGATAATAGATGCTCAGATGAAGGACCAGGGTCAGCCTGCCGCCGTGAAGTTCGAGAAGGTCTATTCCGAAAGCCCTGCGGCCTGGTTTGAAGCGGCGAACGTTGCCCCGCGTATCTCGAGCGACGGCCAATGGGCGCTCTATCGTTCGTATGGGCGCGGCATGAAGCTCGTCAACCTCAAGACGGGAAGAGAAGATGCCGAGCGGTTCGCTGCGGGTTTGGATCGTGTCTTCACCGCAGCTTTCTTCATAGGCGACCAGATCGCCCGCCTCGGTCAGAAAGGCAAACTGCAGGGGTGGTTCTTGCCCAGCCCGGACGGTCCCCGTTTTACCTCCTTGCCTCAAGACGCAACTCCCCAGTGGTCGCCGGACGGCACCGCCGTGGCTTATTACCACTTTGGCCAGGCCGATAAGGGGCTTTTCGTCGGCGATGCGGAGCGGCAGAAGCAATACCCCCTAGAAGGGAGTGTCTCCGGCTTTGTCTGGTCGCCTGACGGGAGTATGGTTTACGCTGCCGTGTGGCACGAAGACGGAATGACCTCGTTGGTGCGCATCAATCGGGAGTCCGGCGCCATGGCGACTCTGGCCAAGGATCTGGATGCACCTCCTCGGCTGAGTCCCCTCGGCATTTCCGCCGACGGCAAGCGTCTATATATAGGGCTGGCGAGCTCAGCGGCGCCGGCCGCTGAAGCGCGTCATCAACCGGATGCCGACCGCGACCTGGACATCTATGAGCTGGATTTGGCCACTGGCGCTCGCCGCGTTGTCCTCGAAGGCCCGGGCGACGATTTCGCGCCGAGGGTTGCCAATGGCTTTCTCTACTGGACGCACAACGACATCCATGATTCCGTGGTTGTCCTCCCTTCGTCGGGCGGCGAGGCCCAGGTCGTTCAGGATTGGGCGGAGATCCCGTACTGGAGTTCCGACGGGAAAAGAATCGCCTTCACTTACGGTTCATGGAGGCTGGCTGACTGGGCCCTGAACTTGGATGCCGGGGTCGTGGACGTGAATCCCAAGGGCCGGCGCGCATCTCCCATGAAACCGATCATCACGGGCACCCATGAAGATTTCACCCCGGCTTGGTCGCCAGACGGCAAATGGCTGGCCTTCCATTCCCATCGCTCGGCCTCGCCGGTTTCATCATATGGGGGGGCCGGAAGCACGGACGACCTTTACCTGCGTCCAGTCTCAGGCGGCCCGGACGAGGAGATCAGGTTGACCGATTTCGGATGGGAGGACGGTGTCGCCGACTGGTCCCCTGACAGCCGCAGACTCGTCTTCGACTCCTGGGAGCGGGGCGGCCCCATGGGTGTTTCTAAACCCTGGATCGTGACGATCGATCCGGCGACGGGAAAACCCTTGAAAGTGGAGCGGCTGCCCCTTCCTAATCCCATCAAGAATGCCACCTGGTTATCCTGGTCGCCTAAAGGTGATGAGATCGCCTTCGAAGAGCGGGCTCAAGGGAACCGCTGCCTCCTCTGGGCCGTCAGCTCTGACGGGAAGCGCGCGGAGAAGCTCGTGGAATATACAAGCGCCACGTATGGCGGCCTGGATTGGACGCCCGACGGAAAGTCCGTCGTCTACGGCGCGCTGGCCGGCGAGCGGATGCAAATTTTCTCCGTTCCGCGTTCCGGCGGCTCGCCCCGGCAGCTGACCAACGATACGGCCAACCTGATGCATCCGCAGGTATCCCCCGACGGCCGCTGGATCGCCTGCACGCGCATGTCCCAGTCGAAGGAAATCCGGCGGGTGAAGCTCTGACCTGATCGCCGATCCGATCGCACTCGGAGCGTCGAACTTCACGGTGTGATGAGCCGGATCACCCCGGCCTGCTCGACCACGAACAGTCGGCCGGTCGCGTCGCCAGCGTTTTGCAGGCCCACTGCATATGCCGGAGCGTAGGCGTCAAAGACGCGGTCGAGTGAATACTCGTATCCTCCAGACGATACAGGAATCTGGACAAGGCGATGGATCCCTCCGCTCGAAGCGTACTGAAGCACGTAGAGCTCGTTGTTCGCATCCAGGCCGAAGCTCGAGATGAGGAAGGGCGTGTCGATGATCTGGGTGTTGAGCGGAGGATTGATCCCGTCATAGGCCAGAGCCCAAACCCTTCCTGACCCGTAATCCGCGTAAATATACCGGCCGTTAAGGGACGTAACCGTCGGACCGCGATAGACGTACCCTCCGGTGATCGATATGTCCCCCGCCCCGTGCGGGTACTCCCAAACAGGATCGACAAGGTTGACGGCCGAGGCGCAAGCGGCCGACGGCCCGCCGGGCGGACCGGTGTAGACGTGCGCGCCCTCACGGCAGTCCCAGCCGTAATTCCTTCCGCTTTGGACGACGTTGATTTCTTCCCATGCGCCCTGGCCTACGTCGGCCGCCCAGATGCGTCCGGTCGGCGGGTCAAAGGACAGGCGCCAGGGGTTGCGCAATCCGACGGCGAAGATTTCCTCCTTGAACCCGCTGGTATTTCCAGCGAAAGGGTTATCCGGGGGGATGCCGTAGGGCGCGGAGCCCGAATTGATGTTGATCCTCAGGACCTTTCCGAGAAGAGTCGTCAGGTTCTGGGCGTTTCCAAGGGGGTCGCCGCCGCTGCCTCCGTCGCCCGTGGTGATGTAGAGGTAGCCATCCGGCCCGAAGGCCAGCTGCCCTCCGTTGTGGTTGTCAAAAGGCTGCGCGAACTCCAGTAGGACCTTCTCCGACTCCGGGTCCGCCTGGTCCCTGTTCGCCCTGCTCACCCGGAATCGCGAAATGCGCGTCGCCCGCGTGCGAGGCGTCCCGGAGGCGCCCGTGGTGTAGTTGACATAGAAATAACCGTTCGTCTCATACTGCGGATGAAAGGCAAGGCCGAGAAGCCCCATTTCTCCGCCGCCGGGATTGGAGGCGACTCTGCCGGATATATCGAGGAAGATGGAAACGGTGCCTGGAGTCGCAGGCGGCTCAGGTTCCTGAGAATCCGACTCGCAAGCGGCAAAGGCAAAGACTATGAGGGCCGCGGTCAGGGCAGCGCTCGGGAGAACCCGCGGCAAACCCCTCTTTGGAGGGACGACTTCGTGCCAACCCGTCATTGTTCGGGGCCCTTGCGCCCGATTAAAATGATAGACCGTGGTGAGCGGTCTGTCAAAACAGCAGGGCCGGGCGGCTGTTGTGTGAGATGATTCTCCGGAGGATATTGGCGAAACTGGTCGAGGAACAGCCGGGCAGCGCCTCCCCAATCATAGGTCAGGGGAAGAGCCGAAGCCAGGCTCTTTTCAGCGAGGGCTTCAAGAGCCGAAGGGTGTCGCACGAATTCCAGGCAGGCTTCCGCCATGTCGGGAATTGAGTGGAAAAGCAAACCGGCGCGGCCGGGGCGGACCAGACGTCTGGCGTAGGCCGCGTCCAGAGCCAGGACGGGAAGGCCAAAAAGTCTGGCTTCCTGGACGGCCATGCCAAAAGTCTCAGCCGAGGAAGCGGTGATAAAAACCGTGGAGCGTTCGAAACACCGCTTTATCCCGACGAGGGGAAGCGGTCCCAAATACTTGACTCTTCCTTTGAGTTGAGGGTTCCGGTCTATGAGCTCGAGGCACCTTCCTGCGTAATCGGGTTCAATATCGGACCTGCCGGCGATGCGCAAAGTGAAAAGGTCGTTCGGTTTCAGACGGCGGCCCAGGCACGTCAGAAACTCCAGGACGCCCTTTTGCTGGATGAGGTTATTGACCATCAGGCCGGAAAACCCCTGCCGGACCGTCATACGGCGTCCTGGAACGACCGCGGGAGCCGGAGGCACGACGAAAATCGGTCGTTTGCCAAACCCCCGTCGTCTCAAGAGCGACCGGGTCCAGTCGCTGGTGACGAGAAAACCCGAGACTTCGCGAAGGAGCCTCCTTTCCTCTGCCATCTTCTTCTTGCGCTCGGCGGCGGACAGGCCTGGCTCGAGGCTGGGAAGGCTGTGAATCAGGGCATAGACCTTCCGTTTCTTTCCCTGGAGCGCGATGAAGTTGTCGAGTTCATCAAGACACAGGCTATCCACCCACCAAGAGCCGGCCTCCGCATCTTTCATCCGGGAGAGAGCGGGCCCCACGGTCAGCGACTCGACCTCGGCACCCGCCTTTCTCAGGGCCCGAGCAAAGAGACGATTGAAGATATTCCCACCCGAGGGCTCCGCGTGAGTCTCCGGCACGACGATGATCATGCGCGGAGCGCAGCGGCGTAGCTGGCCCAGGCCTGAGGTGACTCCCGGAGCGTGATCTTGAGGAGGCCATTGAACCTGCCGGCCAGCCGTTTTCTGAATTCCCCATGGATATAAGATGCCAGGTATTCGATCGTGGTGAGCTTCCCCTTGAAGGGTTCGAGGTCATCCAGGTTTCGATAGTCGAGGGTTTGGGTGATCTCCCGAAGGATGCGGAGGGCCTCCGCGATATCGATAACGGTGTTGTACTTATCGAGTTCAGGCCGGGAGAACTCCGCTTCAAGAACAAGGGTGGCCCCGTGGAGGCGCGCCGCCGGCCCGAAAGCTTCATTTTTAAGAGAATGGGCGATAAAGATGTGTCCGCTAACCGAAACGCTGTACATGTTAGTCCCCTTCGCCATACTTGATGAGGCAACACAACCCCGGGTTCGGGGAGCGCAAGACCCTTGGATAAGCCTCCGCGAGCCCGGCGAACGGAACGACCTCGCTGAAGCAGCCGTCGTACCAAGGATCCTGAAGGAGCCGGAAAACCAGCCCCTTGCGGCGGCTGAGATCCCAGCGGGCTCCTTGTGCCGGGGAGAGTGAGGAGACCTGGGAACTCACGATCTTGAGTCGACGCGGGTGGAATTCCCGGCCAAGAGACAAGGACACACCCTCTGTGCCGTACCAACTGAGCTCGATGACCTGACCCTCGAATCCCAGGCTTTCCAAGGCGAGTTGAAGGCCGGACGCCGAGGCGCTGGCATGGAAGACGACGTCGAAAGGACCGTGAAGCTCATGCGGGGCACAGGCGCTTAAGCCCATTCGGCGGGCCAGTTCGACCTTCGCAGGCTGCGAATCGACCACCCACAGTTCGCTTCCCGGGAGTTGGGCCGCCAGCCGGGCGACCAGCCCTCCTATGGCTCCGAATCCGACCACTAGCGCGCGGTCTCCCAGGCTCATCCCTGAGTCCCAAAGGGCGTTGACGGCCGTCTCGAGGTTGCTCGCGAGGGCCGCCCTCCGCGGAGGGACATTCTCGGGCACGATATACACATCTGAGGCACGGACGACGCATCTGTCCTGGTGGGGGTGGAGAACATGTCCGACCTTCCCGATGAGCGCTGCGGGCCCCTTCACTATCCTGCCTGCGAGGGAGTAACCGTACTTCACGGGAAATGAGAATCTGCCACCCATGTACGGACATTTCATGGAATCATGAAGTGAAGGCGGGATGCGGCCGGAGAAGACCAATCTTTCCGTGCCCGGACTTATGGCCGAGTACATGGCTTCAAGGAGGCAGCCCCCTTCCCCGACGTCGGGCAGCTCCTCGGAGCGGAGCTCGCAGACCCCGGGTTTCGTAACCCAAAGCGCCCGCGCCGCCTCTGATTTCATGCTTTTTTTTCTGCTGGCCGCGGGACCCCAGTGAACATGATCCCGTCGTCGACAGGAGTGTATAACAAAGTCCGGAAGCGCAGAGCCTGGCTGATCTTTTGCACCGGCGGCAGGAGAAAACCCGTCAGTCCAGGCCCGAGGATAAGCGGAGCAATGTGGACCTGGAGGATATCCAGATTGTGCTCCTGGAGAAAGCGGGAGGCCGTGATGGCCCCGCCCTCGATATAAACGGAATGGATCCCTCGCCTGTACAATTCCCTGAGGATCCGGGCCGTCGGCACGAAACCGTTCCGCCTCTTCAATGGCAGGGCGAGGCAGCGCGGGTCGTCGAGGGGAGCTTGCGCCCCGATGAGGAAGACCGGGTCGCGGCTTGACCGGAAGAGGGCTTCCAGGCCGGTCAAGTCCTTTCCGATGACGATCCTCACGGGATTATCCCCTTTCACATGCCGGACCGTGAGTTGAGGCCTGTCCAGGTTAAGCGTGCGTGACCCGATGAGCACTCCGTCGAGGAGCGCGCGCATGCGGTGAGCGTGGAGAAGATTTCCAGGCCCCCCGATCCACCGCGAGTCGCCCGAGATCGTGGCCACCCAGCCGTCGAGCGATTGCGCGAAATGGCTCAGCGAGATCGCCCTCTTGAGACGCCGGGCGTGGAGGGAGAGAAAGCAGAGGGGAAGATAGAGTTTAAGCAGGGAGAGGAGCTCTTCGGGAAGGTGCGCGGCCAAGCGGAAGGACGCCTCGACCAGACCTCTGATCTCGACGGAGACATCAGACACGGCGGCGACGTCAGCCGGGAGGCGGGTTCGAGGGGCGAGCGTGACAGCGATTAGCTGAGAACGAGGAGCAGGGGCGAGAGGGGAGTCGATGCCCACGGCAGGCGGGCCGCCGAGGCGAAGCTGGCAGAAACTTGGGAAACCGGGATAAGCTTTGATCCGCCTGGCGAGGAGGAGCAGCGCTTCCCAGGTGTTGTCGGAGAGCCTGGATTCCCGCCCGGCCGTCAACTGGGCGGAGATAGGGTGCGCATTCT
The DNA here is from genome assembly GCA_036769375.1 of Candidatus Aminicenantota bacterium. GTDB lineage: Bacteria > Acidobacteriota > Aminicenantia > Aminicenantales > UBA8522 > UBA8522. The sequence goes on from DAIPLF010000095.1 coordinate 6,584, forward strand.
CCAACAGAGTTTGGTTCATCGCCAATTTTAAAATAGCACGCATCGAATTCCGGGGTCAAGCCGCGCCCTTCGATCGCAGCTGTCGCTTGGGCTTGACATCTTCTGGGCTGCGATTTATGCTTCCTCCCGA
>DAIPLF010000096.1:0-6708 GCA_036769375.1 Candidatus Aminicenantota bacterium
TTCAGTTGACAGACCTGCATCCATCTGATAATGGATACCCGGGACCGCGGTACGGGAACCAGGGGGCGGGAGCCGGCCGGGAATATGAAAGTCGACCTCAGATGATGATGAGAAGAAGGAGCTCGTTGCCGACAAGAGCTTCCCTGTTGTGCGCATTGGGAACATTCCTTTTTGTTGCCCGGTTGCAGGCGGGGCCGCCGTCGCCCCCTCCGGAGGACGAACCGGCAAAGAAAGAAAAGACGAGCGGGCTGGCTTTTCTCCCCGTCATCTATTACACCCCGGAGACGAAATGGGCTTTCGGGGGTGGCGGTCTCTACTATTTCCGGCTGACTGAGGACAAGTCGGTTTCCCGGCCTTCGAATATCTCCTTCATTGCCGTCTACACCCAGAGGAAACAGCTGAACGTGGAGATGAACCCCGATTTCTACTTGAAGAAGGGCCTTCATGTTCAGACCAATCTTCAGTATTCCGACTTCCCCGATCAATTCTATGGGGTCGGAAACACGACGACCGAGGACATGGAGGAGTCCTTCACTTCGAAGTTTTGGAAGTTAAGCGTCCAAGCCCTGAAGCAGGTCCGGGGCCCTCTCAACGTCGGTTTTCAGTACATTTTCGATGACATAAAGATGAAGGAAGTGACCGAAGGAGGGATGCTCGATTCCGGCACCATCACCGGAAGCTCGGGCGGGACAGTCTCGGGCTTCGGCCTTTTCATGACCTCTGACAGCCGGGACAGCATTTTCTATCCCACGATGGGCAGCTTTCACCAATTAGCGGCGATGGGCTTCGGCAAGGCGCTGGGAAGTGATTTCGCCTTCAACCGGTTCTCTCTCGACCTGCGGAAGTATGTCCGGTTCTCCTTCGCCCACTGCCTGGCCCTCCAATCGAGTTTCCTTTTTCAGACAGGGGATCCGCCTTTCTGGAGGATGGGGCTTCTCGGAGGCGCCGCGAGCATGCGCGGATATTATCTCGGTCGTTACCGGGACAAGAACATGATCACCCTGCAGGCCGAATACCGTTGGGTGCCCGTCTTCTGGCGGCTGGGGCTGGCGGCCTTTGCCGGTCTCAGCGACGTGGCGCCGACTGTGGGCGGATTTGACTTGGGAAATTTCAAGTATTCTTACGGCCTGGGACTGCGGTTTGTCATTGACCCCAAGCAGCGGCTCCATCTCCGCTTGGACTTCGGTTTTGGAAAAGACTCGTCTGGGATCTACTTCACCGCCGCCGAAGCGTTCTAGTGCCGCCTAATAAACGATATACATTTTTTCCTGGCGCGGCCAGTTATCACTCGAGACGCTTCAGAAGGGCTTGGAAGCGGGGCTCTTTGCGGATGAGGTCGAGGTTGCTGTCGTGTTCCAGCCAGCCGCGCTGGGTGAGGCCTGCGTCCACGGCCCGCTCGATGCAATCGAGGGCTTCGGCCGCCTGTCCGGCCAGGGAGTAGATGCAGGCCACGTTGTAGATCACCATGGGGTCGTCAGGTTCCAGGGCCAGGGCACGCCGTGCCCAGTCGAGGCCTTTTTCATTCTCTCCCAGGGCGACCAGGCCGTTCGCTCCCATGTAGAGTGCTCGGACATCGTCCGGGTTGAGGTCGAGATGCTCCTCGGCGATGGCCACGCCGCGGCGCCGGGAGACGGCGGCCTCCTCGGGGCGGCCCAGGTCGTCGTAGATCTGCCCGACGAGCAGCGGCGATTGGTAGTCCTCCGGCCGCACCCGGCCGGCCTCCTCGTATTCCTGGATGGCCTGCTCGAGCTTGCCTTGGGCGAAGCTGTCCCGGGCGTAAAAATAATGCGCTTCGAAGAGGTCCGAATCGAGCCGGATGGCCGTCCGGAAGGCCTCCTCAGCTTCGGGGTGACGGCCGCTGAGGGAAAGCGCCGTCCCGAGCGAGGCGTGAGCTTCGGCCAGCTCAGGATCGAGCCGGATCGCCCTGGAGGCAGCCTCCGCGGCCCGTTCCAAGTTGACTGGGTCACGGCCGGCATACAGGTACTGGTAAGAGCAGCAGTCGGCGAGCCCGGCGTAAGCGCGCGCGTAGGCCGGGTCGGAAGCGATGGCCCGTTCGAAAAGCTCGCGGGCGAAGGCGATCCCCCGCTTGTTGTACTTGTAGAAAAATTTCCGGCCGCGCAGGTAGTAATCGAAGGCGTTGATATCGCGGGTCGACGTTTTCCTCAGGGCGTCGCGCTCTCCCGCGCTCAGGGTGAGCTGGAGGGCCTCGACGACCCGCCGGGCGATCTCGTCCTGAACGGCGAAGACGTCCCTGATGTCCCGTTCGTAGCGTTCGGACCACAGCCGGAATCCGTCGGCCGCGTCGATGAGCTCGACAGAGATGCGGAGGCGCTCGCCCATCTTGCGGACGCTGCCGTCGAGCAGGGTGCTGACGCCGAGCTTTTCTCCGACCTCCTCGATATCGGCTTCGTCCGACTTGAAGCGGAAGGCGGAGGTCCGCGAGACGACCCGAAGTCCCTTGACCTTGCCCAGGGCGATCATGATCTCCTCGGCGATCCCTTCGCAGAGGTAGTCCTGGTCCCTGTCGGGGCTCATGTCGCGGAAGGGGAGGACGGCGACGGAGCGGTCGAAACAGTGGGTCTCCTCGTCGAGGTCGGCGCGCAGGTTTTCGAGGCCGCGGCGGAGCTCCGCGGCCGATTGCCAGCGGCGCTGGGGGTCTTTCTCGAGACAAGAGCTGATGATCCTGCCGAGACGGAGCGGGAGCTGGGGGTTGAGACGGGTCGGCGGCACCGGAGTATCGCGGAGGATCGAGGCGATCAGGGCTGACGAGTTAGCCCCCTCGAACGGCAAGTGGCCGGTGGCCATCTCATACAGGATGACGCCCATGGAGAAGATGTCTGAGCGGGCGTCCGAGTCGAGGCCCTGCACCTGTTCGGGAGACATATAGGGGATCGTGCCGGAAATGAACCCCTCATCAGTGTGGGCGGTCAGGGTCGTGGACACTTCCTCCTTGACGGAGGGTTCCGGAGACGAGAGGACGGCCAGGCCGAAGTCGACCACTTTAACCCGGACGGTCTCGCTCATCATGATATTGCTGGGCTTCAGGTCGCGGTGGGTGATCCCCTGCTTATGGGCGGCGCCGATGGCCTCGGTCATGGCGATGGCGACGTCAAGCAGTTTCTTAAGGGGCAGCCCTCCGGGCTGGATAAGCTTTTCCAGAGAGCCTCCCCGGATGAGCTCCATGACGATGAAGTGAAGGCCTTGGGCTTGGTCGATCTCAAAGATCGTGACGATATTCGGATGGTTGAGGGCGGCGATAGCCCGGGCTTCGCGCTCGAACATGGACAGCCGCTCCGGGCTCGAAGCAGCCTCGGCGTCGAGCACCTTGAGCGCCACCTCACGCCCGAGCGTCTGGTCCCTGGCTCGCCAGACCGCGCCCATCCCGCCTTCGCCGATCAGTTCGATGAGCCTATAGTGGGAAAGCATTTGGCCGGGGAGGAGATCCATGGCGAGGAAACTATAGCGCCGGGCCGTCGGCTCTGTCAAGGAATCGGGAGCGACCGATAGCCTCTCCGTTTCCGTGAATTATTGATTCGGAATGGGGTCCTGTCACGGCGCGTCCCCGTCCGTCCTCGCCCAAAGACCCGCCCACCGACCTCTGCGGAGGCACCAGAGGCGGTTCCGCCATCCCTGACTCATATCCTGCTTGGACTTTGATGACGCCATGGCTGGAATTCTTTTGGCCAAAGTATATACTTAACGGGACGAGTGAAGTCAACTTGCCCCATCGGAGAAGAGAGGCGATCGTCATGAAAAGACACCTGCCAATTTTTTTCTTGCTGTTCAGCTTGGCTTCGCTTTTGCCTGCTTACGGCCAGACGACGACCATCTGGCCGTGGCCCTGGACGCAGGCGGAGGAGTATGCCTACCCCTTCCTGCCAGTCGGAGGCTGGAATACCCCGGGCTCCTTTTCGCCGGGCAGCCTGGCGATGGGGGAAACGTATCTCACCGCCCGCAATTCCACGGCCGGATTCCTCAACCCGGCCTACCTATCTTATATCTCCGCTCCCCAGTTCTCGTTGAGCTATCGCTACACGCAGAACCGCTACAAGACCTCCTCGTGGGGGTATCTCGACCTTCCGGCGCGGGCAGGCTCCCCGGAGACGCGCACCTTCCGCCGGGAGACGGACTTCCTCGATTCCGCCGGCCTGGTGCTGCCCTTCGATGACTGGGTCCTGGCGGCCAACTATTTCCTTTTCCAGGAGTACAACTTCCCCGAGATCAAAGGTTTTTATTGGGAATATCCCGTGCCCCTGGCTCAGTCGGATGTCTGGATCGGGTATCCCCAGTCCGTGAAGCAGACGGGAAACATGAAAGGCCTGAATCTGGCCTTTTCCTGGCGGCTGACAAAGGCGTTCTCGCTGGGCGCTTCGGCATCCTATGTTTTCGGGGACATTGACCGCGTTCAGGAAATGCCGGATGTCTATGTCATCCAGGCCAGGAGAGGCCCAGAGCGGATGCTCCCGGCCTCTGATCCGTACCCATCCACGGTCCAAGACTCCGCTTACAGCGCCAAGGGGTTTTTCTTTAACCTGGGCTTCACCTGGGCGCCCAGTTCTCAGATCATCCTTGGGTTATCTCTGCGTCCGCCTTTCTCGCTCGACCTCCAGACCGAAATAGAAACGATGGACTCGGCCGGGCAGAGATCCTATTTTTCTGGAGACAACTACTTTAAGCATCCTCTTGTCGCCGTGGCCAGTGTCCTCTTCCATCCTCTGGAACCCTTCCATTTCACGTTGGACCTTTCCTACTGGGGCTGGGGGGAGTTTTCGACGGATCTCGACCCCGGCTGGTTCGGCAGTTATGATTTCAAGAGTGTGCTCAAGTTCAACCTCGGCGCCGAATACGATGTCCGCCTTCCCTTTGACTCGGTCGATACTCTGGTCCTGAGAGCTGGCTTTATCTATGATCCCCAGCCCTACAGATACAGCCCCAGCATCGCCCGGGACTCTCTGACATTCGGTTTCAGCCTTCCCGTGGGCCGTTTGGACCTCCAATTCGCGGCTAAGCTGGGCCTCTCAACCCAGGAGAAGAACCGATTCCATTCGGCTGTTCTTCAGGCGGGAGCGGCCTATCGCTTCTGAGCGCTATAAAGGCTAAGAAGGAGGGGCGGAGAACGCAAGGCTGCGGCTCGGTTCCCGGCCGAAGCCGGCAATCCGGATGACGTTCTTCTCAAGCCTGATGACGGAGAAAGCGTTTTGGTCCGGAGTCTCCACCATCCCCACGAAACGGGCCGATCCGCCCGGAGGCAATAGGCTATGGTCGGGTTGTGTCAGCCCCTTTCGCCCTGAAACTCAGATTCCTGAGCAAAACCAAGCGGGGAGTCTTCATCACCACCTCGTATTGAATTCCCGTGATTTCCTCGAGCCTGTGACTGCACAAAATGTATTCTGACTTCTTGTAGTTGACCGGAAAGCGGTAGAGGTATCTCTTTTGCATGAAAGGTGCCGCCAGGCCCCGACTCACACAAAGAGAATCGCTGCCCGCGGTCAACCGCTCCGCTCTTTTCACGGCGATCTGGATGCCTTTGTCGCTCCTCAGTTGTGCCCGCTTGGGAACGGGCGAGTCGAGATAAAGATAGACTGAAAAGGATATCAGGATAAGAGAAAAGGGATAGATCAGGATCCTCTTTTTTAGGAGCTTCATCAGACTGTTGAATGACAGCAGGCAACTCCAGATCATGAATCCATACACGGGAATGGAGTGCCAGTTGGATGGATGCGCCGGATTGCCGTACCCCATCACGAACTCGGCCAAGGTGTTGACCAAGGAATCCGGCAAGGCCAGGACTAAAACCTGGGGCGAGAGAAGGGGCAAGAAATGGAAATGGATCAACATCTCTTTCCAGTAACTGAGGAATAATTTCGGGAACTGCAGAGCACCAAACGCTCTCCCCGCATCCAGATGAAGGCCATAATATTGGTAGGCCGTCTTCCCGGACCCGAAATAAGGCATGAGCCATTTCGTGACGAGAAAAAAATAGAGGAGGGAGACTGCGGCCAGGACCGGTGCCGTTCTCTTTTTGCCCCTGTCTTTGATGGTGAAATACAGCATGGTCATAAAGAGCGGGATGGCAGAAGTCTCTTTTGTCAGGAGGGCTAAACAGAAGAAGACGATGGCTGCGCTTTTGTTCTTGTCCCAAAAATAAAGGAGGGCCAGAAAATAGGCAAGATAATAAACTTCAGAGTGAAACCCCCAAGGCCAAAAACAGCCCGCGGACATGATCAAGAGAGTGTTCGGCAGAAAGAGGAAATAACAAACCCAAGCCAGGCCTGTGCTTTTTAAGATCCTCTTCGCCAGATAGAAGGCAATGACCAGGGCGGCGAGCATATGAAGCGTTGCCAGGTCGAAGAGGGTCAGGGCCCGGGGGAAAAGCCAGTAGAACGGGAGAGAAACAAGGACGTGGCTGAAATAGGCGTGCTCGCTGAAAAGGCTCCTGTCCTCCCCTCTTCCTGTATTGACGAGGCCGTCCCCGTGAATAAAGTTGGCCAGCGATTGTTCGAAATACACCAGGTCGGTGTAGCCATAATAGAGGTTCTCGTATAACGTCTTGTTGAGGGAATGAATATAACTGAAGCAGATCAATGAAATAATGAGCAACAGGGCCAGGTTGATGGCCTTGATCTTTTTTTCTCTCTGGCCCGGACTGGGTTCCCCCTCGGATTTTGCCCTTCGCCTCAGCCATTGAAGGCTCATTTTGGCATGGTT
>DAIPLF010000472.1:0-1875 GCA_036769375.1 Candidatus Aminicenantota bacterium
TCACTCCTTCCGGAAGGGCCGGGGTGTCGCTGTAGGTTTCGGCCGCGTCTGCGCCCAGCCGCCCTGGACGATGACGAAACAAATGACAACAGCCGCAAAAAGCCTGCGTTTCATGATCCCCTCCTCACTTCTTTTCCTTGACCCGCCTCATTCGTTCTTTTTCCCCGTCGCGGAAATAACCGACGGCCTCGTATTCCTTGCCCTCGCGGTCGAGCACGAACTCGACCTGCAATTCGCTGTCGTCCTCGGGGACAAAATAGGTCGGGCTGAGCGGGATCAGCCTGAGCTTCCTGCCTTGAGCCAGGACATAGAGCCGGCCGTTCTCGAGCGCGATCTCGCCCTCGCTATATCGACCCACGTATCTTTTCAGGACGGCCTCCTCGACCTTCGCCGGTTCCGCCTTGGCCCTCAAGTCGTTGAGCGCCCATTGCAGACGGGCTTTGGCCTCGGCATCGGGGGCTGCCTTCATCATCTTTTCCAAAGCGCTGGTCCGGGCCTTTTCCAGGGCTTTGTCGCTCTCGACGGCGATATCGGGCGCGATGCCCGTGCCTTCCCAATTCGTCTTGGTGATCGGATTCACCGCCCGGCCGGTCGGCACCCAGACCAGGAAGCTGTCGTTGACGATCTTCGTTCCGCCGGGGTGGGCGCCGCCGCCCGTGGTCTCGCCGACGATGGTCGCCCTCTTCAGGTTCTTCATGTTGTAGGTGAATTCCTCGGCGGCAGAAAAAGTCCGTTGACTCGTCAGGATATAGAGGTCCGAGTCGAACATCGGCCTCCCCGGGACGAAGTGGAAGCTCCAATACTGCTCCAGCGTGTCTTCGCCGCGGTTCTCGAAGCTATTGAGGTGGGTCCGGTCCTTGAGGAAATAGCTGCTGATAAGTTGGATCATCTCCGGGCTGCCGCCGCCGTTGCGGCGGAGGTCGATGATGACGGCATCGGCGTTGGCCAGGAAGTTCATGGCCGCGATACCTGTCTCGGCCGCCTCACTGAATCCGGAGAAGCCGCGGAGGTCGAGGTAGCCGATATTCCCGTCAAGGATCTTGACCTCCTCAAAGCCGAAGTTTCCCTTTCGCTCTTCCTTGAGGGCCTGCAGCCGCCATTTCTCCCGGTCGTCAGCGCTCTGGCTTTCCCGGGCCCTGATCCGTTTCACGATCTCGGGGCCGTAAATAACCCGGATGTGCCGGTCCTTGGTTACGCTGCGAAGGTCCTCGGTCAGGGCGCGCGCGAAAGCCTGGACGTCGTCGATCTTGTCGTATTGCCCTTCCTGGAGCTTCTTGGTGATCAGGGCCTCCATCTCCTTGGCCTTGTCGGCGAAGATGTAGAGCTTCACCATCAGCTCTCCGACGCCTTTGACCACCTCGGCCCTCATCTTGGCGTCGAGGGCCGGCGGTTCGGCTGCTTCCTCTTTGGTTTGGGCCAAAGAGGGGAGAGTCGACAAGGAAAAGATGAGAGTAAAGAGGACGAAAAGGAGAATGGTGACGGGTTTTTTCATGTTGACCTTAACCTCCAGGCAAACTCTTTCGTTTCTCATTATATCTATACTCAAAGACCGCCGTTTGGGTTCAAAAAAGCTTTAGGCTTCATCCGCGCATCCTCCTAGAATCCGAACCCTAGATGGATTCCCAGCATCCCTTTCTCTTCATGGATGTTGTAGACGGAACCGATGAGAAGTCCGGCATGCCGGGCATGCTCTTCGTGCCTCTCCGGGCTTTCCTGGGCGAAGTTGAGGAGACACAGGAACAAAAATAGACAGGGGAAGGTGATGGTCATCCTTGGAGGTCTTGCAGACGATCCGGACAAGTGCGTTCCCTAAAATATAGATAGCCCGAGCGGCCGTCCGCGTCAAGGTGGAAAAATCGCGGCCTGGGTATTGTG
>DAIPLF010000473.1:0-1865 GCA_036769375.1 Candidatus Aminicenantota bacterium
TTCTTGAATTCGTCCAGGTCGAGCATGATGATGGCCAGCTTCTGAAAATCCCTCTGGGCTTGGGCCAGGGCCATATTCAGGCGGTCGAAAAAAAGGAACCGGTTGGGGAGCTCGGTCAGATGGTCGGTGACCGCGTTGTAGCGGAGCTTTTCTTCGTAGCGTTTGCGCTCCGTCAGGTCATGAAGGACGAGGACCAGGCCGTGGATATTCTCCTTTCCATCCTGGATGGGCGTGAACGTCAGCTCGACGGGAGTCTTTTCGACAAAATTGACGATCTGGATATTCCCGTTGACGGGATTCGCGGAGCGATCCGCCAGCAGTTCGGGGAGGGAGAGCCGGATAAGTTTTCCGGTGTCCTCATTCAAGAGGTGAAGGACGCTGGTCAGCGGCTTGCCGATGCTCTCCGGCTCGTTCCAGCCGGTCAGTTTCTCGGCCACCTGATTCATGAAGGTGATATGGCCGGACCGCTCGGTGGCGATGACTCCCTCGCCGATGCTTTGGAGGATCGTCGACAGCCAGCTTTGGCGCTCCTTCAGCTTGATCTCCATCTGATGTTTGTAAAGGGCCATCTCCATGACCGTCATCAGTTCTTTCTGCTCGACGGGTTTGAGCGTATAACCCAGCGGTTCCGTGAGCTTGGCCCGCTGGAGAGTGTTCTCATCGGTGTGGGCCGTCAGATAGATGACCGGGATGTTGAAGCGCTCGCGGATCTTCTCCGCGGCCTCGACCCCGTCCATCGTCCCGCGCAGAATGATATCCATGAGGATCAGGTCGGGACGAGTCGACTCCGCCTTTTCCACGGCTTCTTCCCCGGTGCCCACGACGGCGCAGACCTCATAGCCGGCATTGCGGACCATGTCCTCCACGTCCCGGGCGATCAGGCCCTCGTCCTCAACGATCAGGATGCGGATCTTCTCCATGATCAGGCCCTTTGTTTGTACTCGACTTCCTGGAAGTGAAGGGTGAACTCGGTTCCCTTGTCCCGGCCGAGGTCGATAGAGGCATCGATCTGGCTGGCCAGCGTGTTGACGATCTGCATGCCCAGGGTTTCCGTCTTGCGAAAGTCCAGCCCCTCCGGAAACCCCACCCCGTCGTCCACCACCCGCAGGCTGTATCCGTCTCCCTCCAGCCGGTGGAGGTCGATGCCCACCCGGCCGCTCCGGCCTTCCGGAAAACCGTGCTTCAGCGCGTTCGAGATGAGCTCGTTGACGATCAGACCGCAGGGGATGGCCGTGTTGATGTTCAGGTTGACCGCCTCGGCCTCGATCTTCAGTTGAACACGGGAAGCGTCGACCTGATAGGAATGGAACAGGTGGGTGGCGAGGTTGCGGAGGTACTCTGAGAATTCGATGCGGGAGAGGTCGGAGGACTGGTAGAGGCGCTCATGGATGAGGGCCATCGAGCGGATGCGGCGCTGGGACTCTTTGAACATCTCCAGGACATCGGTGTCCTTGATCCGCCGGGACTGGAGGTTGAGGAGCGAGGAAATGACCTGCATGTTGTTTTTGACCCGGTGGTGGATCTCCCGCAGGAGGACCTCTTTTTCCTGGAGTGACCCCTGGAGGCGGTCCTCGGCCTTCTTGCGCTCGGTGATGTCCCGGACGTATTCGATGACACCCTTCATCTGGCCCGTATTCTTATCGATGAGCGGGAAGCTGAAGAGGTCGAGCCAGCCGGTCACTTCGCTTGCCGAACCCACCTTGGGAACGACCTCGTAAGCCGCCTCGGAGGTTGCGATCGTTTTCCGGGTCGGGCAGACGTCGCAGATCCTGTCACGAAGATGGTAGGCTTCATAGCATTTCTTGCCGACGATCGGCAGGGCATGGGAATACCAGTTCTCCACGGCCTTGTTGACCCGGAGGATG
>DAIPLF010000474.1:0-1860 GCA_036769375.1 Candidatus Aminicenantota bacterium
TCGACGACGATGAGCATCTCCTGGATGGCCGAGGCCGTGGCCCGGCCGAGATGCTCGATCCCGGCTTCCATGTCGACGATGACGGCTTCATCACGGTGGAGGATGATCTCGGAGAGCAGGCTCCTGAGAAGGACATTCTCCGGACAGGCGCACCCTTCCCCGCCCTTGCGGACGCCCCCCATGACCAGGAGCCGGATGCCCCTGAACTGGAACGAGTATTCTTCGGGGATATCCTCGACCCTGGGGTTGATCTTGAACAGCTGGCCGAACTGCCGGGGAGAAGCCCCCGTTCTTTCCTTGATCAACTCCCGCTGGCGGGAGATGGGCACGATTCTGGCTGCCTCAGCCTTGGGGATCCCCAGAGCGGAGGCCAGGTTGGCGTCGGGGTCGGCGTCGACGGCCAGCACCTTATAGCCGTTCCTGACAAAATAGTGAGCCAGGACACCGGTGATGGTGGACTTGCCGACACCGCCTTTCCCAGACACCGCGATCTTCATCTTCTCTCCCCTATTCCCTGGCCAGCAGTCCCCTGATAAGGCCCACGGCCGAGGCTGCATCGGGCGCGTAGCCGTCGGCTCCGATTTCCCCGGCATAGGAACGCGTTACGGGAGCGCCTCCGATGACGATCCGGACCCGGGTCCTGAGCTTGGCGTGATCCATGGCTTCGATGACATCCCTCATGTAGGACATCGTCGTCGTCAGCAGGGCGGAAAGCCCGAGGACGGACGGAGGATTGGCCTTGACGGCCCGGAGGATCTTGCTCGCGGGAACGTCGATCCCCAGGTCGATCACTTCGTACCCGGCGCCCTCGAGCATCATCCCGACGATCTTTTTCCCGATGTCGTGGAGGTCCCCCTTGACCGTAGCCAGGATGATCCGGCCGCGGAGGTGGGCTCTCTCCGAGGAAAAGAGCGGGCGAAGGATCTCCAGTCCGGCCACCATTGCCCGCGAGGCCACCAGGACTTCAGGGATGAAGACCTCGTTGCTTTTGAACCTCTCCCCGATAGCCGACATCCCGACGACCAGACCGTCATCCAGGATCTTCTCCGCCCGATATCCTTGAGAAAGAGCCTTCCGGGTCAGCTCCTTGACCCTGGCCGAATCCCCGGCCTCCACGCTCGCCGCGATCTCCGTCAGTGCCCGCATGGCCTTTTCTTGGTTTCTTTTGTATAATCTGGCTATAAATCGCTCTCCGGAATTATAGCAGAATGAAGACCGGGAAGGCCATAGCCGCGGACAAGTTCAGACTCCTTGCCGATGAGTACCGGCACAGGACAGGTCTCCCCTTGGTCCTGGTTGACCCGGCGGGCAAGCCCGTCTCCGGGTTGGTCAACTGCGGTTTTTGCAGCCGGGCGGCGGCGGGCCGGGAGGAGAAGCTGGTCAAGATCTGCCGCCAGAGGATGGCCCAGGCCGTGGAGGAGTCGTTCCGCTGGGGGGAGGGCTATATCACAACCTGCCCCCTGGGTTTAGTTCTCTTCGCGGTTCCCCTCGTCCAGCGCAAGAAACTCAGGGGAGGTCTCATCAGCGGGTTTGCCATCTTTGCCGAGATGAAGGAGGACTTCTCCGAAGAGGTCACGGCCAATCTGGCCAAATTCGGACTGTCCGCCAGTCCTTCCGGCATCAAAGCCAAAGGAGTCAGGAATATCTCCCTGAAGAAGGCCAAGGAGGCCGTCTCGCAACTGATGTCCCTGACTCAAAAGTACCAGGTCAACGACCTCTCTTTTCTGAAAGAACAGAACGAGAAATATGTCCAGCAGTACAAGATCGCCAACTTCCTGGAGAAGCTGAAAAGAGAAAACCCCGACATCGCCCGGAAGATCCTGGACAAACAGGACGAGATCATCCAAAAGGTGAAGCTGG
>DAIPLF010000097.1:0-6643 GCA_036769375.1 Candidatus Aminicenantota bacterium
AAAAGGGTCGACGCCCAGGGCATTGTACCCCCGGTAGATAATCGGACGGATGTAACAGGACTTGAGTCCGTTGGCCCGGACAGTTTCGAGGACGGCCTGGTTGAACTCCGCTATCGTGTAGGGGACATCCATTCTGTACATTTTGCAGGAGTTGAAGAGGCGTTTGATGTGCGCTTCCAGACGGAAGACGGCCGTTCCCCGGGGAGTCTCGTAGGCCCGAAATCCCTCGAACAGCGAGCTGCCGTAATGGATGACGTGGGAGGCGATGTGGATACGGGCATCCTTCCAGGCAATGAGCTGGCCGTTCATCCACACTTTTCCATTCTCGCTGAAGGGACTCATCCAGGACTCCTCAGGGTGGGCAATGGGTTCTTTTCCATCTCTCTGACGTATCGGAACGGCCCTTCCCATGTTATCCGAACCTCGCTTTTAAAGTCAATCGCCCTTAGAGGTTAGATTGTCTCACCGCAATGGGGGCAGCGCCGGCTTTTGAGAGGAAGGGGCCGACGGCAATTCCAGCAGAGCTCACCCCTGGTCTGGTCCCTGGCGTGGATCCGGATCAGCATATCCTCGAGCTCGGTCGTCTTTTCTTCTTTTTTCTTGAGCAGCGCCAGAGCATGGATGAACTCCGCCGGCCTCTGATAGCGGTCCTCGACCTTGGAGGCCAGGCATTTCATGATGATCTCGTCGATATCGCGCGGGATGCGGTTGTTCCGCATCCGCGGCGGCGTGATCTTTCCCTGCTGCGCCTTTTCCAGGATCTTGAAGGGATCGGGGTCGAAAATGGGCGGCCGGCCGACGATCATCTCATAGAAGATGCAGCCCAGCGAATAGATATCCGATTGATACCCCGCCTTGCCCAGGAACTGCTCGGGAGCCATGTAGGGCGGGCTGCCGATCCTGGTGGAGGCGTAGGCGACATTGTTCAACCAGGCCGAAGTCCCGAAATCCGTGATCTTGGCCGTCCCGTCCTCGGAGACTAGGATATTGGACGGCCGCAGGTCCCGGTGGATGATCTTGTTCTTGTGGGCGTGTTCCACTCCGTGGCCGATCTGCTTGATAAAAGCGACGGCCTTATCGCAGTCCAAAACCTTCTCCTTCTCCAGCAGTCTCTCCAAGGTCTTGCCCTTGATATATTCCATGACCATAAAAAAGATCTTGTTCTCTTTCTCAGCGGCGATCATACGGACGATATTGGGATGGTTGAGCGCGGCCTGGAGGCGCGGCTCCTTGAGCAGCTTGAAGAGCTCGGACGATTGCTTATGGGGGACCTTGATGGCGACTTTGATATCCAGCCAGGTGTCCCGAGCCAGGTAGACAGACCCGAATCCTCCGCTTCCCAGCGAGCGGATGATTTCGTATTTGCCGACCTTCTGTCCCTGCAAAAACATGGTTAGAAATCCCAGAAAATCGAGATCGCCGCCAAGGCGGCCAGGGCGGCCGTCTCCGACCTCAGCAGGCGACTTCCCAGGCTGACCGCTTCAAAGCCCCTCCCCATCGCCAGCACTTGCTCTTCCGGAGTGAAGCCTCCTTCGGGCCCGACGAGGACGACCACAGCGGCGCCTTCAGGGACTCCCTGCCGGGCAGGCCCAGAATCCAGGATCTCCCGCAAATTCACCCCCCCGGCTTCACAGAGGATGAGCTTTCTGTGTTCGTCCCTGGCCTGCAGAAAGCGGAGAAAGGCCCGAGGCTCTTGGATGACGGGGAGGATAGAACGCCGGCTCTGCTTGGACGCCTCGGCCGCTATCTTGCGCCATCTTTCCAGCTTGCCCGCCTCTCTCTCGCTCAGCCTGACCACAGACCGGGCGGCCTCAACAGGGATGATCTCTCCGACCCCCAGCTCTGTCGCCTTCTGGATGACCAGGTCCATGTTCTTAGGCTTGATCAGGGCCTGGGCCAGGACAAGCCGGAGCTTGTCGGCCCCTGCCTCCCTTTTCTCGAGGATCAGGAGCCGGGTTTGGTGCCTGCGGACTTCCTCCACCTCGGCCCTGTAGGTACTCCCCTGCTCATCCACCAGCCAGACTTCCCTGCCTGGGATCACTCTGAGCACGTTGCTGAGATGATGGTGCTCGTCTTCGTCGACCAGAGCGTGCGGCGGGCGCAGGTTCCTTTGCTTGACGAGAAAATGGTTCGAAGTCAATCCGGTCTCTAATGCACCATATTCTTAAGTTTGTCGATCACGCTTCGGTCGGTCTTGTCCAGGTCCTCGCCGCGGAGCTCGGCCAGCCGCCGCAGGAGAGCCTTTTCCTCCTTGCTCAGGTTCTCGGGAGTCTGCACCTGCACCTTGACGAACAGATCCCCCTTGTGGTGGCTGCGCAAATCTTTGATCCCCAGCCCTCTCAAACGGAATACGGCTCCTGTCTGGGTGCCCGGCGGGATCTTCATCACCTCCGTATTGTGATCGAGTCCGGACACCTCGATCGAAGCTCCCAGGGCCGCCTGCGAAATGGAAACGGGAACCTGACAAAACAGGTTATTGTCCCGTCTCTCGAAAAAGGGATGCTTGGCCACGCGGACCAGGACATAAAGGTCTCCCGGGTCAGCTCCCGCATCCCCGGCCTCCCCCTGTCCCTCTATCCGCAGCCGATTGCCGTCTTCGATCCCGGCCGGAATCCTGACCGTAATCTTCCCCTTCTGTTTTATGAGCCCTGACCCACGGCAATGACGGCAGGGGGAGGTTATGATCTCGCCTGCCCCGTGGCAATGGGAACAGGGGCGGGAGACGGCGAAAAAACCCTGCTGGTAGCGGATCTGTCCACGGCCTTGGCAGGTCGGGCACGCGGTTTTGTTTGTACCCGGGGTAATGCCGGTGCCGCGGCATTCCGGGCAGTGTTCCGCCCGGCTTAGGTTGATTTCTTTCTCGATTCCCGAGGCCGCCTGCTCCAGACTGACCTCGAACTCCAGGGCCAAGTCCCTTCCGCGCTGAGGATGAGACCTTCGGCCGCGGCTCCGGCCTCCGAAAATATCCCCGAACCCGAAAAAGCTTCCCAGGATATCCTCAAAATCCCCGAAAATCGACGCGTCGAACCCGGAAAAGCCGGTGAAGCCCTCCCCCCTCAACCCGTCCAAGCCGAAGCGGTCGTAAGTCGCCCTCTTCTCCTGGTCCCCCAGGACGGAGTAAGCCTCGGCGGCTTCCTTGAACCTCTCCTCAGCCTCCTTGTTGCCTGGATTGCGGTCCGGATGGTGCTTCAGGGCAAGCTGCCGGTAGGCCCTTTTGATCTCCTCGCCGGAGGCCTCCCTGCCTACCCCCAGGACCTCATAATAATCTCTCTTGGTCATCTGATCCAATCGGCGCTAAGGCCGCATCCGGTTTCTCTCGATGATGTCATCGATCTCCCCCCTGCTCAGGCCCGCCGATGGCCGGACTTGGACCTCTTGGTTCATTCCCGTTGCCACGTCACTTGCTGATACCCTTAACAGGCCGTCTGCGTCGATCTCGAAAGTGACGTCTATCTGGGGCATCCCAGCGGGCGCCGGACGGATCCCGACAAGGTCAAAGCGGGCCAGGGACTTGTTCTTCGAAGCCTGGAGGTACTCGCCCTGGAGAACATGGACAGTCACCCGGACCTGATTGTCCTCGACTGTCGTGAACGGCATCGTCTTACGGGTCGGGATGGTGGTGTTCCTCTCGATGATCCTCTGGAAGGTATCTTCCTCCGTCTCAATTCCCAGCGAGAAAGGCGTGACATCCAGCAGAAGGATGAGTTCGGTCCGCTTTCCTTTGAGTATCGCCGATTGAACGGCGGCCCCCATGGCCACGATTTCGTCGGGGTTGATGCCTTCGCGCGGCTGGCGGAGGAAGAAATCGGCGATCGTCTTACGGAGGAGAGGCATCCGGGTCTGTCCTCCCACCAGGAGAATCTCCTGGATCGCCTCAGGCTCCAGATGAGCGTCAGCCAACGCCTGCTCGATCAGGGGAATGGTGTTTTTGACAAGGCCGCCGGTCAGTTCTTCGAGCCGCCGCCGAGTGAGCTTCGTGTTGATGTGGCTGGACCCTGTTCCGCCCGAGGAGATGAAGGGCAGGTTGATATCGCTCTCCAGAGTGAAGGAGAGTTCCCGTTTCGCCCGTTCGGCGGCTTCCTTGATCCTCTGCAGCGCCAGCCTGTCCTGGAGCAAGTCGATGCCATGCTCCCGCTTGAAATCCTCGATCAGCCATTCGACGATGCCGTTGTCGAAATCCTCACCCCCAAGGTAGGAGTCGCCGTTTGTCGCCAGGACGTGAAAAACTCCGTCCTGGATCTCCAGGATGGTGATATCGAACGTCCCCCCTCCCATGTCAAAAACGGCGACTTTGGCGTTGGGACGGGTCTCGAGGCCATAGGCCAAGCTGGCGGCCGTGGGCTCGTTGATGACCCGGAGGACCTCCAACCCGGCGATTTGGGCCGCGTCCTTGGTCGCCTGCCTTTGGTGGTCATTGAAATGGGCGGGGACGGTGATGACCGCCTCCGTGACGGGTTCGCCAAAAAACGCCTCGGCGCACTGCTTGAGATAGGCCAGGATCATGCTCGAGATCTCCTGGGGAGTGATCTCGCGCCCTTCGACGACCACGACGACATCCCCGTTCGGAGCGCTCGCCAGCCGGTAGGGCATCTTTGTCAGGGCGGCTTGGACCTCGAAGGAGTCATACTTTCTGCCGATGAGGCGTTTTACGGCAAAGACGGTTTTCTCGGGGTTGGTAATAGACTGTCGCAGGGCCAGGTTCCCCACGAGGCGCTCTCCGGAAGAAGTGAAGCTGACGACCGATGGCGTCGTCGCCTGGCCCTCCAGGTTGCGGATGACGACGGGCTCGTTTCCCTCCAAATGAGCGATGCAGGAGAAGGTCGTTCCCAGATCGATCCCGATGACCCGGCTCATGCGCCTTCTCTTTTTCTGGGCACCAGGACCTTGACCATGGCGGGACGGAGCAGCCGGTCCTGGATCCAGTAGCCGCGCTGAAGCACCTCGGCAACCTCGGGCTCTTCGACCTTGTCCGACTCCTCGATCAGAACGGCCTGCTGGACGGCGGGGTCGAATTTCTGGTCGACGGGCTCGATCGGCCGGACGCCCTTCTTCCGGAGAACGTCCTCGAACTGGCGGTAGATCATCTCGACCCCTTCCCGGAAGCTCCGGCCGTCCGCCTGGTCCTTGTTTTTGAGGGCCCTCTCAAGATTGTCCAGAACGACCAGGGCCTCCCGTAAAAACTCGCTCAGCCCATACTGGATGTATTCGGCGCGTTCCCGGTCGAAGCGCTTGCGCAGGTTCTCCATATCGGCCAGTGCTCTCAGGTACTTGTCCTTGAGCTCGTCGAGGTCCTTTTTGAGCGCCTTGATCTCCGCCTCCTTTTTCTTGAGCTTTGGCTTGAGCCCCTTTTCTTCTCCTCCGTGCGGCCCGGCGCCCACACTGTCCGGCTTTTTGGCGAACTCCTCCCCTTCTTTGATGGCCTCGTATTCGACCTCGTCAGTGGCTTCCTCGAGGCCGTCGATCTCGTCGACGGGTTTCTTCTTGTCGTTCTCTTCGAAATCGTCTAGCGACATGGCGGACCTCTCTATTGGCTTTGGCTGATCGTCTGGCTGAGTCTCTTGGCCACACGGTCGACCAGCGGGATGATCTTCCGGTAAGGGATCCTCTTCGGCCCGATGATCCCCAGAGTCCCCAGGATCTGGTTGTTATAGCCGTAATGGGACAGGACAAGGGCGCAGTCGGAGATGTCCGGGATATTCGATTCCGCTCCGATCAGGACTTTAACCCGGTCCAGGCTGATGAAATCAGAGAGCAGTTTGGCCAGCTTCACCTTCTCCTCGAAATTCCGGAAGAGCGATTTCAGCCGGTCCATATTGAACAGGTCGGCTTTGTCCAGCAGCCGGGAAGTCCCGCGGAGATAGATCTGACTCTCTTTTTCTTCCTGGAGGATGTAGTCCTGGAGCAGAGCGGTCAACTTGTTGACCTCGTCTTCATAGCTCAGCCTGTAGCGGGGCAGCTCCTTGAGGAGGTAATCATGCACGAAGGTCAGGTTCTTTCCCCGGAAGTGCTTGTTCAGGTACTGCGAGGCCTTGTCCAGCTCGACCTGGGCGTAGTGGTGATGGGACTCGACAATCTCGGTCAGGACAAGGTTGAAGGTGGTCATCAGGATGATCATGACCTTTTCCTCGGAAACCTTGATAAGGCGGAGGTGGTGGAAGTTCATCTTGGAGATGCGCGGCGAGATGACAAACCCGAGGTTGTCGGATTGCTCGGCCAAGAGTTGGGTGACCTGAGTGAGGAAGGACGCGAAGTCCCCCCTTTCGAGGGCCAGGGATGAAGATTCGAGCACGGCCGGTTCACCGGAGAAAAGGGTTTTATCGAACAGGCTGTTGACATAGAATCTCAACCCCTTGTCCGTAGGCACGCGTCCGGCCGACGTGTGCGGTTGGATCAGGTACCCCATTTCTTCGAGCTTGGCCATGACGTTGCGGATGGTGGCCGGAGAATCAGGGAGCACTCTCTTCTGGACGATGGCCCCGGAGCTTACCGGCTGGCCGACCTTCAGGTAGTTTTCGACGATGGCATTCAGGACGACCCTGTCTTTGCTTCTGAGGATAAGATTCCGGGACATCGAACCTTGAGGTTTTTTTATAGCATTATGGGGGAAAAAATTCAATCAAACGATCCGCAGCCCGGCGTAGCC
>DAIPLF010000475.1:0-1854 GCA_036769375.1 Candidatus Aminicenantota bacterium
AGCCGTCTTGTCGAGCATCGGGTCGGCGCTGAAGACTCCGTCCACCTTGGTGGCCTTCATGATCACCTGGGCTCTGATCTCGAGCGCCCGCAGGGCTGCGGCTGTATCCGTGGTGAAATAGGGGCTCCCGATCCCGGCGCTGAAGACGACGACCCGGTTCTTTTCCAGGTGGCGGATCACCCGCCGCCGGATAAAGGGTTCGGCCAGGGCCTTGATCTCGATGGCCGAGACGTGGCGGCAGAACAGGCCGACCTTCTCCAAGGCTTCCTGGAGGGCGATGCCGTTGATGACCGTGGCCAGCAAGCCCATCTGGTCGGCGGCCGCCCGGTCCAGCCCGGCCGCGGTTCCACGGATTCCGCGAAAGATGTTTCCGCCGCCGATCATGATGGCGATCTGGATGCCCAGGTCGTGGACATCTTTGATCTCCTGGGCGATAGCCTGGGCCTTTTCAAAATCGACGCCGAAGGACGGCTTGCTCATCAGGGCTTCGCCCGACAACTTCAGAAGAACGCGTGTGTAGGCCGGCTTTGGGCTAGCCATCGGTCTATCAGCTCTTGCCCAGCTCGAAGCGGGCAAAGCGTCGGACTTTAATATTCTCCCCGAACTTGGCGATGGTGGAGGCGATGATCTGCTGGATCGTCTGCTTGTCGTCCCTGATGTAGGGCTGGTCCAGCAAGCAGACATCCTCGTAATACTTCTTGAGCTTGCCCTCGACGATCTTTTCTATGATCTGGGGAGGCTTCTTGGTATCCTGGAGCTGGCCGCGGATGATCTCCTTCTCCTGCTCCAGCTCCGCCGCCGGGATGTCCGCGGAGGAGACAAAACGCGGGTTGGCGGCCGCGATCTGCATGGCGATGTTCTTGGCGAGTTCCTTGAACCCGTCATTCCGGGCGACGAAATCGGACTCGCAGTTGACCTCGACCAGCACGCCGAGCTTGCCTTCCATGTGGATATAGGCCTGGACGATACCCTGAGAGGCCTCCCGGTTCATTTTCTCCTGGGCCCGGGCGGCTCCTTTCTTCCGCAGTACGGCGATGGCTTTTTCGATATCGCCCGCGCATTCGGCCAGGGCCTCTTTACATTCCATGACTCCGATCCCGGTCCTCTGCCGGAGTTCCTTGACCCTTTCGGCGCTGATTCCTGTTTTCTTCTCCATGTCAGCCTCCACCCCTTAGTCCTTTCGCGCTCCGGGCGGTTCTGTCCCTGAAGCGGCCGCCGCTGCTTCGCCCTCCCCTTCCTCCTTCTTCGACGCCTCCATCTCTTTCTCCAGCCTGCTCTTGCGGCCCTCGATCACCGCTTCAGCGATCTTGGAAGTGAAGAGCTCGATGGCCCGAACGGCATCGTCGTTCCCGGGGATGGGATAATTGATGTTCTCGGGATTGCCGTTGGTGTCCACGACCGCCACGATGGGGATACCCAGCTTCTGGGCCTCGACAAGGGCGATCTCTTCCTTAGCCGAATCGATCACGAACATGGCCCCGGGGAGGCTGGTCATGCTCTTGATGCCGCCCAGGTTCTTGGACAGCTTCTTGTGGAGCTTTTCCATCCTGGACTGTTCCTTCTTGGAAAGGAGGTCCCAGCGGCCGTCCTCCTTCATTTCATCGAACTCGACCAGTTTCTCAACGCTCCCGCGGACCACTCCGAAGTTCGTCAGCAGGCCTCCCAGCCAGCGCTGGTTGACATAGCTGCACTCGCACCGGGCGGCCGTTTCGCGGATGATGTCCTGGGCCTGCTTCTTCGTCCCGACGAAGAGAACCTGCTTGTCGGCCTCGGAGATCCCCTTAACGAACTGGAGAGCGTCCTTGAAGATCTTGATCGTCTTTTGCAGGTCGATGATATAAATGCCGTTGCGCT
>DAIPLF010000098.1:0-6623 GCA_036769375.1 Candidatus Aminicenantota bacterium
GGGCCGTGGCCGGCGAGGCCGATGTCCCCTTCTTCTCGATCAGCGGCTCCGACTTCGTTGAAATGTTCGTCGGCGTCGGCGCCTCCCGGGTCCGCGACCTTTTTGACCAGGGCAAGAAGCACGCCCCCTGTCTGATCTTCATCGACGAGATCGACGCTGTGGGCCGCCAGCGAGGCGCCGGTCTGGGCGGCGGACATGACGAGCGCGAGCAGACGCTCAACCAGCTCCTGGTCGAGATGGACGGCTTCGACTCCAATGAGGGGATCATCCTCATCGCCGCCACCAACCGTCCCGACATCCTGGACAGCGCTCTGCTCCGCCCCGGCCGCTTCGACCGCCGCATCGTCGTCAACATGCCCGACGTCAAGGGCCGCGAGGAGATCCTCCAGGTCCACGTCCGCAAGATCCCGCTCAACAGCGATGTCAACCTCAAGGTCCTGGCCCGCTCGACCCCCGGTTTTTGCGGCGCCGACCTGGCCAACCTGGTCAATGAGGCCGCCCTGCTCGCGGCGCGATACGGCCAGGCGAACGTGACTATGAACGACATGGAAATGGCCAAGGATAAGGTCCTGATGGGTGTTGAGCGCAAGAGCATGATCATCTCCGACGAGGAGAAAAGGAGCACCGCCTTTCACGAGGCCGGCCATGCCTTGGTCGCCCAGCTCATCCCCGAAGCCGACCCCATCCACAAGGTGACGATTATCCCCCGCGGGCTGGCCCTGGGCCTGACTCAACAGCTCCCCCTCGATGACCGCTACACCTACAGTAAGGAGTATCTCGAGGCTCAGCTTTCCGTGCTTCTGGCCGGCCGGGTGGCCGAGATCCTGCTCCTCGGCCAGACCACCACGGGCGCCGCCAACGACTTCGAAAAGTCAACGGAGATCGCCCGCAAGATGGTCTGCCAATGGGGGATGTCCGAGCTGGGACCCCTCGCCTACGGCGAGCGGGACGACCTCATCTTCCTGGGCCGCGACCTCGCCATGAACAAGAATTTCAGCGAGCGGACCGCCGAGCTGATCGACGAACAGGTCAAGAAAATCATCGGCAAAAGCTACAACCGGTCCCAGGAACTGCTCGAGAATAATAAGGAAAAGCTGAACGAGATCGCCAAGCTGCTGCTGGAGAAAGAGGTCCTGGACTCGGACGAGATCGAGAAGATCACCGGCGTCATCAAGGCGCCGCGGGCGGAGGAACAGACCGAGCAACGGAAGCCGGACACCCCGGCCTCCGCGACTCCCGGACAAGCCGCAGAATCGGGTGGGCCCCAGGTGGTCAAGCCGCTGGACAAACCCGACCTGGTGAAAGCATAGACGTTGGGAGTGACTTACAGATTCCGAGCCAGAGAGAAGACCTTTGAGCTGGGCCGGAGGACCTGGCTCGTGGGTGTCGTCAACGTCACGCCGGATTCTTTCTTCGACGGAGGGCTGTATTTCGAGCCCGCCCGGGCCATCGAGCGCGCCCTGGCCCTCGCCGCAGAGGGCGCGGACATCATCGATATCGGAGGGGAGAGCTCCCGGCCCGGCTCCAGCCCCATCTCCGCCAAGGAAGAAAAAAGGCGGATCCTGCCCGTCGTCGAGGTCCTGAAACAGAAGAACGGCATCTTGGTCTCGGTCGATACGACCAAAGCCGAGGTCGCCGAGGCGGCCCTGGCCGCGGGCGCCGACATCATCAACGACATCAGCGCCGGCCGCTTCGACCCCCGGATGCTGCCGCTTGCGGCAGAGAGCGGCGCGGCGCTCATCCTGATGCACATGAAGGGCACGCCGAGGACGATGCAGGTCGCTCCGCACTATGACGATTTGCTCGGCGAGGTCAAGGCTTTTTTGAGGGAGCGGCTGGAGGCCGCCGAGTCCTGCGGAGTTCCCCGGGAAAACCTCCTCCTTGACCCCGGGATCGGCTTCGGGAAGAAGCTCGAGCACAACCTCGCTCTGCTCAACAACCTCGGGGCGTTGGCCGACCTTGAGCGGCCGCTTGTCGTGGGCATCTCCCGCAAATCGTTCATCGGTAAGATCCTTAAGCTTGAGGCACCCGAAAGGCTCGAGGGAACGATCGCCGCGGCGGTCGTGAGCCTCCTGCGCGGCGCCTCACTCCTCCGCGTCCACGACCTCCAGGCCGTCAAGCGGGCCATCGCTGTGGCCGAGGCCATTCTGAGCCAGGGATTCGCCGGTACCCCATCGGAGGGACAGGGAAAGGCTTATGTTCACTGATATCCTGAGCGCGCTGCGTCACATGACGCTGGTCGACGTCCTGGACATCCTCCTTGTTGCCTTCATCCTTTATTCTTTCTTCCGCTTGATCAAGGACACCCGCGCCTACCAGATGGCCATCGGCATCGTCATCATCGGGCTTTTCTACTTGATCACCCAGTGGGCCCGGCTCGTGGTCTCTCACCGCTTGATCAAGAGCTTCACGACTTACTTCATCATCGCCGTGATCGTTCTTTTTCAAGGAGAAATCCGGCGTTTCTTGACGGGGCTGGGTTCGCGAACCTTCCGCCGGCCGTTTTCGCTCCGCTCCCTGGAGGAGAAGCTCGAGGACCTCTTCCTGGCTGTGGACTACCTGTCGCAGAAAAAGATCGGAGCCCTGATCGCGGTGGAAAAGGAGATCTCCCTGAAGGTTTTCGCCGACCGGGGGACGCGGCTGGATGGATTGCTCTCCAAGGACCTTTTGGTGAACATCTTCTTCCCCCACTCTCCCCTTCATGACGGCGCCGTCATCCTCCAGGGAAACAAGATCCTGGCCGCTGGCTGCCTGCTGCCCCTCCCGGCGTCGCACAACCTGGGTGAAGAATTCCTGGCCCGGACCCGGCATCTCGCCGCGCTGGGCCTGTCGCAGGAGACGGATGCCGCCGTCATCGTGGTCTCCGAGGAAACGGGCAGCATTTCATTGGCTACCAAGGGCACTCTAACCAAGGTCGGGGACAAGGACCAACTGAAGGGCGCCTTGCTTAGCTATCTGGGGCGCGCATGATCAAGACCCTCCGCAGATTGCTGCTCCGGAATTGGGGGCTCAAACTCCTCTCTCTCCTCCTGGCTTTCGTCCTCTGGGTCTCCCTCATCCCGGAGGAGAAGACATTTTCCGAGAAGACGCTGACCATCCCCCTCGAAACGCATAATCTTCCGCAAGACATGGAGCTCGTGGAGAAGCCTGATCCGACGGTGGACGTGACCATCCGGGCCCCCAACAGGACGATCAACGGGATAACCGCCGCCAATGTCTTCGTCAAGCTCAACCTCAGCACGGCCTCCGTCTTCCAGCAGGAATACCCTCTGAACGAAACCATGATCAGCCTCCCTCCCGGCGCCGCGGTGGTCCGCATATCTCCCACCAAAGTCCGGCTTAAGCTGGAGCGGACCCAGGAAGTCATGCTCGACATCGTCCCCACGGTTATCGGCCAGGCCAGGGAAGGATACGGCATCTCCAAGATCGAAATATTGCCTCCCCGGGTCCTGGTCAAAGGTCCGGAAAGCAAAGTCCGCCGGACTGACAAGGTTACGACGAGCCCCATCGACATATCCGAGCTCACCGCTTCCGCCGTGGTCGAGGCGGACATTATCCTGCCGAAACCCGAACTGCGGCTGGCCTCTCCCCGGACTCGGGTCAGCGTGAAGATCTTCCTCGAGGAGATCAAGACGCCGGGGAAGCCAGGACCCAAAAGAAAATAATGAAGCGACTTTTCTGGAGAAAGCCATGAGATTGGCGGTCAATGTCGATCACTTCGCCACACTGCGTCAGGCGCGGAAGAACACCGAGCCTGATCCCGTCCTCGTCGCTCTCCTGGCCGAGCAGGCCGGGGCCGAGGGGATTGTCATCCATCTGCGCGGCGACAGGCGGCATATCCAGGAGAGGGATCTCCGGCTGCTGCGCGAGGTCGTCAAGACCAAGCTCAACCTGGAGATGGCGGCCAGCGAGGAAATGAGGAAGATCGCCCTCCGGGTCAAACCCGATGTCGTCTCCCTCGTCCCCGAGCGGCGCGAAGAACTGACAACCGAGGGCGGGCTGAACGTCGCTGCGGCCAAAACCCATCTCGGGCCCTTCATCCGCGGGCTGCAGAAAGCCGGCATCCGGGTCAGTATCTTCGTCGATCCCGACCCCGGACAGATCAAGGCCTGCGCCGAGGTCGGCGTTGACCTCATCGAGATCAACACCGGGAAGTTCGCCGACCTGAAGCCGGGCGCAGCCAGAGACAGGGCTCTCCAAAAGGTCAAAGACGCGGCCGCTCTGGGGCGCCGCCTGGGTTTGGAGGTCCATGCCGGGCATGGACTGGATTACCGGAATGTGGCCGAGATCGCCGCCCTGCCCGAGGTCGCTGAATTGAGCATCGGGTTCTCCATCGTCGCCCGGGCCGCGATCGTCGGCCTTGTTCAGGCCGTTGAGGAGATGAGGGAACTGCTCGAAAAAAACCGGGAAACCCGGGGAGATAAGACGCCTTTCTGAACCCGGCGTCCCGTCTCTGGTTTAATAAAGTGAGCCCAATGGATATCAAAATTGACCTTGAACGCCTGAAAAAAGACCTTGAGACTCTGGCCAAGTTCGGCCGCGACCCCAAGGGCGGGATCAGCCGGCCATCCTTCAGCCAGGCGGACCGGGAGGCCCAGGCCTGGCTTAAGGAGAGAATCTGCGAAGCCGGGCTGTGCCACAGGCGGGACGGAGCCGGCAATACTTTCGGCCGCCTGGGCGGAGACGGACGGGCTGTGCTCGTCGGTTCCCACATCGACACTGTGATCAACGGCGGTGCCTATGACGGGGCCGTCGGGGTCATGGCCGCGCTGGAGTGCCTGCGCCGGATCAAGGAGTCCGGCACGACCCTGGCGAAGCCGCTCGAGCTGGTTTCTTTCACCGACGAAGAGGGCAACCTGGTCGGCGATTTCCTGGGCAGCCGCGCATTCGCCGGCCTGTTGAACAAGAAAGAGATTGAAAGGGGGGCAACT
Source organism: Candidatus Aminicenantota bacterium (assembly GCA_036769375.1). GTDB lineage: Bacteria > Acidobacteriota > Aminicenantia > Aminicenantales > UBA8522 > UBA8522. Next base: position 4,932 of record DAIPLF010000098.1, read on the forward strand.
ACGTTCGGCCGCCCGCTCAAGGAAGTGTTGGCCGGAACAGAGTTCAGCCTGGAGACGATCCTGGCGGCCCATAAAGACAGACCCGAATTCGAGGCCTATCTCGAGCTCCATATCGAGCAGGGGGCAACGCTCGAGACCGAGGATATTCCCATCGGGGTCGTGGAGCGCATCGCCGGGAAGATCTACCGTCAATGTTCTTTCGTGGGCAAGGCGCAGCACGGCGGCACGACACCCCTGGAACTCCGCCAGGATGCCTTCCTGGCCACAGCCGATTTTGCGCTCAAGGGGACGCAGCTCGTGGCCACGAAGCATTACGGAAGCCTGATCACCGTCGGGAAAATCACGGTCCAGCCGGGCTCATTCAGCGTTGTCCCCGGAAAAGCCGATTTCACGCTCGACGTCCGGAGCGCTTCCGGCGAGACTCTTGAGGTGCTGGACAGGGAGCTTCAGGCCCTGGCCGGGGATATCGCCTCGACCCGGGGCGTTACCTTCTTTTCAAAGATCATCGACAGAACGGTGCCCACAGCCTTCTCCGACCGAGTTATCGGGGTCATCGAGGAAGAATGCCGCAGGCTCAGCTATCCCTTCATGCGGATGACGAGCGGTGCCGGACACGACGCCCAGATCGTCTCCGGACTGGCCGATGCGGGGATGATCTTCATCCCCTGCCAGGACGGCGTCAGCCACGCCCCGGATGAGATGATCCGCTGGGAGGACCTGGAAATGGGCGCCAACCTCCTGCTCCGCGCTTTGATTCACCTGGCTGGCTGAAAGCCCCCCCTGCAACGCGGGGGATTCTACATTTCCTCTCGATCGGGCCGGAAGGCCCTAAGGAGCTTCACTTCGGCGTGCGCCTTCTTTGCCTCCAGCATCTTCTGCTTGGCCCGCCTCGACCTCCTCCTTTTCTGCCGGCGGATCTTTTCGACCCGTTGGACCGCTTCGCTCTGCTCACCCAGGATCTTCCTCTCTATCTTATCGGCCAGGATCCGCCGGGCAAGGAAGCGGTTGAGCAGCTGCGAGCGCGAGGCCTGGCACTTAACCTCGATCCCAGTGGGGAGGTGCTTGAGATAAACGCAGCTCGAGGACTTGTTGATCTTCTGGCCCCCCTTGCCGCCGCCATGGATGAATTTCTCCAGGATGTCCGGATCACGGATGCCGTATCTCTCCATCTTCAGGCGCAGCGCTTCCTGCTTCTCCGGCCGGACCCCAAAATTGATCACCTTTTTATTTTAACATGGAATGGATCTGACCTCGATGGTCGCCTGTAAATCGCATTTTCCCGACGGAAGGGTACCGTTGACTCGACGAAGTCAACGCGATAGACTCCCTTCACTGATATAGAGAAGGATGAAGAAGATGAGAAAGATGTCCTGGCCGTGGGTCCTCAGCCTCACGTTGTTCCTGACACCGCCCATTTTTTCCTTCCAAGATGTGCCGCAAGGTAAACCCTTGACGGTAGCCGAAGAGAGCCAATGGAAGGCGACTTCCCGCTTTGCCGACGTCATGGCCTTTGTCCGCTCCTTGCAGGGACTCAGCCCGAATCTGCAGGTGGAGACGCTGGCCACCAGCCCGGAAGGAAGAGACATCCCTCTTCTCGTTATCGGCCATCCCCTTCCCCCTTCCCCTGCCTCGACGCTCCGGGACGGCCGCGGGATCGTTTACATCCAGGCCAACATTCATGCCGGCGAGGTC
>DAIPLF010000099.1:0-5464 GCA_036769375.1 Candidatus Aminicenantota bacterium
ATGTCCTCGGTCCGGTTCATCTGCGGCACCCAGGACATCCACCGCGAGCTCGAGCGCAGGATGACGGAGTTCCTGGGGACTGAGGACACGCTTCTCTTCCCCTCCTGCATGGACGCCAACGCGGGAGTCTTTGAGGCCGTCCTGACCAAAGACGACGTCATGATCTCGGACCGCCTGGTCCATGCCTCGCTCATCGACGGGATCCGCCTCTGTAGCGCGATGCATGACACCTACAAGCACTCGGACATGGCCCATCTTGAGGAGAAGCTGCAGCTCCATGCCGACAGGCGGCTGAAGATGGTCATCACCGACGGCGTCTTCTCGATGGATGGCGATACGGCCAGGCTGGACGAGATGGTGGCTCTCGGCGAAAAATATGACGCCATGATCCTGGTCGACGATTCCCACTCCAGTGGGTTTATCGGGAAGACGGGCCGGGGGACCCACGAAAGGTGCGGCGTCATGGGCAGGATCGATATCATCACAACCACCTTCGGTAAGGCGCTCGGTGGAGCGTCTGGGGGTTGCGTATCGGGCCGCCGCGAGCTCGTGGAGATGTGCCGGCAGCGGGCCCGCCCGTATCTTTTCTCCAACACCATCGCTCCGGTCGTCGTCTCGGGAGTCCTCAAGGTCATGGAGATCCTGAGTGCCAGCACGGAGAGGCGGGACAAGCTCGAGAAAAACGCCGCCTACTGGCGCAAGGGGCTGACCGAAGCGGGGTTCGTCCTCAGGGAAGGGGATACGCCCATCATCCCGGTGATGCTGTTCAACGCCAAGCTCTCCCAGGACTTTTCCAAGGCCCTCTATGAAGAAGGCATTTACGCCATCGGGTTCTTTTTCCCGGTTGTTCCGCAGGGCCAGTCCCGCATCCGCACCCAGATATCAGCCGGCCACGAGATCCACCACCTCGATCAGGCTCTTGACGCTTTCGTCAAGGTGGGCAAGAAATTCAACATCCTGGGCAAGACAAAGCAGGAAATTATCCAGATGTACGGGATGTAGGGTCCGGAGCCAACCGGCCCCTGCCTCTATCTTTGGGCCGGTTTCCGAGCCCCTGTCCCTGGGGAAACCGTATCCGGCGGCGGTATTTTCCTGCCTGAATTGACAACCTCTGAGCGGCAGTGTATTTGTAGAGAAGAGCGGATTCCGATGATTTGCCCTCAATGCCAAGCCGATAACCGGGCCGACAGCCGCTTCTGTCATAAGTGCGCGACTCCCCTTCAGGCAGACATGAACGTCCCGCTCGATCAAACCCTCACCCTCGAGTATTCTCCGACGGGGCTGTCCCGGGGAACGCTTTTTGCCGGGCGGTACGAGGTTATCGAAGAGCTTGGCCGGGGCGGGATGGGCCGCGTCTACAGGGTGTATGATCAGAAGATCGGCGAGGTCATTGCTCTCAAGGTCATTCACCCGGAGATCAGCCTCAACGAAAAGGCGATCGACCGCTTCCGGAACGAGCTGAGGTTCGCCCGGAAGATCGGGCACAGGCATGTCTGCCGGATGTTCGACCTCGGAGAGGCGGACCACACGTTCTATATCACGATGGAATACGTGGAAGGGGAAAACCTCAAGAGCTTCATCCGCAGGTCCGGCCAGCTCGCCCCCAGAAAGGCGGTCAGCATCGGCAAGCAGGTCGGCGAGGGGTTGTCGGAAGCTCACCGGCTGGGCATCATTCACCGGGACTTGAAGCCCCAAAACATCATGATCGACCGGGAGGGCAACGCCCGGATCATGGATTTCGGGATCGCCCGCTTCACGGAGGCGGAAGGCCTCACCGGGTCGGGAGTCATGGTCGGCACACCCGAATACATGTCCCCGGAACAGGCGGAGACGCTTGAGATTGACAAGCGCGCCGATATCTATGCGCTGGGGGTCATCCTCTATGAGATGGTCACGGGACGGGTGCCCTTTGCCGGAGAGACACCGCTCGCCGTCCTCATCAAGCACAAGCAGGAGCTGCCCCAGAGCCCCCAGGAGACCAATCCTCTTGTTTCGGAGGACGTGTCCCGGATCATTCTCAAGTGTCTGGCCAAGGACAAAGCCTCCCGCTACCAGAGCGCGGAGGAGCTTCTTGCTGACCTGACCTTGGCCGAAGGGGCCGTGCCCCAGGCCGAGAAGGGTACGGCGACCCGGCCCTTCCGCCGGGCGAAGCGTTCCGTTAAGCCGGGGGTTTGGGCGGGAGTGGGAGCCGTTGTGATCATGGTGTTTGTTATGATCTGGTATCAATCCCTGCGGAGGGTGCCGGCCCGTACGCTCACGGATGCCACCGATCGCGCCAGGCACGTTCTTTTGTCCAAGCCCCCGCAGCCGCCTCCCGTATCGGAGTCGCAGACAGAAAAATCACTCGGGCATAAGACCGAAGCGTCGAGGAGCATTTTCTCGCTGCTCAGCCCCGACGCCTTGCGCAAGCTGAGCCAGAAAGAGATCCAGGACCTGCTGGATTTTGAAAAGCAGATGGCCAATATCAAAGGGGCTATTCCTCGGGGCGCCGCCTTTGACGAGACCTGGGCGAATGCCTACCAAAAGGTGCGCGAGAGCGACAGGCTCCACGACGAAGGGCGTATCGAGGAGGCCCAGAAGAGCCGGAAAGAGGGCCAGGACGAGATGCAGAGGCTTCTGACCATGGTGGCCCAAAGAGATAAGGCGCTGGAGGCGAAATCCCTCTTGACCCAGACCAAGATGCGCCTCCGGACGATACCAGGAATAAGCGACAACGTGCTTTACCGTGTGGCTGCCCGCCGCGAAGGGGATGCGGACAGCGCCTTCAATGACAACGACTTCTCCGGAAGCCGAACGCTCTGCTCCGTGCTTGAACAGGTCTTTCGCCTGAGCGGCCAGTGCTCTGCGGCTAGCGCTTGTCTGAAGGACCTGGCTGCGCTGGTCGGCTCCATGAGGAGCGCGGTGGAAAGCCCCGCTTCCGGGAAAATCGACCCATGGCTGTTTGGAAAGGCAAAGGATTACGAGAGCAGCGCTCAGCTCGCCCTCGTTAAGGATGATCATGAGGGAGCGGCTGAGCAATATATCCAAGCTGCCTTCCTGTATCAGAAGATGATCGATCAGGGCGTCTAGGCGCGAGAAAGGACCAGCAGAAAAGGCATCCTCCCAGCATGACCAAGCGTGTCAAGCCTCTCAACTTGCTCTTCCTCCTGGCAGGAGTCGTCGCTGTCGCCGCCCTCTTCTACCTTTTTCGAGGGAAGGGATTCCTGGTGGGCAAAAAAGGGCCGGCGGCCGTGGCCGCTCGCTGGATCGCCCCCCTCAAGCCGTCCGACCTTAACGTGCTCTTGTTCACTCTTGATACCACGCGGGCCGATCATATCGGCTGTTACGGCTATCCACAGATCAAGACGCCCAACATCGACGGCTTAGCCGCTGAAGGGATCTTATTCCAAAACGCCACCGCGCAATGCCCGCTGACCCTGCCTTCCCATTCCTCCATGTTTACGGGAAGCTATCCGTTCTTCCATGGAGTCAGGGACAACGGCGGCTTTTATTTGGAGGATGACCAGGTGACTCTGGCTGAAGTCGCCCGTCAGGCGGGGTGGGCAACCAGCGCCTTCATCGGCGCCTTTGTCTTGGATTCCCGTTGGGGTATCAGCCAGGGCTTCGATTATTACTATGATAATTTCGATTTCGCCAAGTACAAAAAGATCAGCCTGGATTCCGTCCAGAGGGAGGGCGGGGAGGTCATCAAGGCCTTCTTTGAGTGGTATGATGAGAACGCTCCCCAGAGATTTTTCAGCTGGATCCACCTTTATGACCCCCATACTCCGTACGAGCCCCCCGAGCCTTTCAAGACTCAATACGAGGGCCGGGAATACGGCCTTTACGACGGAGAGATCGCCTATGCGGATTCCCTGGTCGGCAGAGTCCTGGAGACACTCAAAGACAAGGGAGTGTTGGAGAGAACAGTCGTGGTCGTCGTCGGCGACCATGGAGAGAGCCTGGGTGAACACCATGAGAGTTCCCACGGCTTCTTCATCTATGATGCCACGGTCTCCGTCCCCCTGATCATCCGGATCCCTTCGGCCGAGCTCTGGGGGAAGAAGGTCGCCGCCCAAGTGGAAAACATCGACCTCATGCCCACTCTCTGCGAGCTCCTGGGCATTCCGGTGCCCGGTTCGGTCCAGGGGCAAAGCCTGATTCCTCTGATCGCCGGGGAGAAACAAGACAGCGTTCGAGAGGCTTACAGCGAGAGCTACTATCCACGCTATCATTACGGCTGGAGCGAGCTGAAGAGCCTGCGAACCTCGCGGTACAAGTTCATCCAGGCTCCGCGACCGGAGCTCTATGACTTGAGCCTGGATCCCCGGGAAAAGAACAATATTTTCGGCCAAGAAAGCTCGTTGGCTGAAAAATTCGTCCGGCAGCTCAAAAAGATGGAAGACGATCTGTCCCGGAAGGGGATAGAGAACAAGGGCCCGCAGCAGCTGGACGATGACTCCCGCGAGAAATTGATGGCCCTGGGCTACATCGGAGGCTTCACGTCCGGGGCGAAGCTGAGCCAAACAGGGAACTTGGGTGACCCCAAGGACAAGATCATTCTCTACAACAAGATCAAGATGGCCGAGGGGGCCTCCTCGGACAGGGAATATGAAACAGCCCTCAACCTGCTTGACCAGGTGATCAAGGAGGATGCCGGGATCATGGAAGCCCGTCAGGTCCGGGCCAACATCTTCTTGCAGCTCGACCGGCCGGAGGAAGCGGTGGAGGAGTGCAAGGAGGCTTTGAAGGTCGATCCTGAATACAACGCTGCCATATTCACCCTTGCCCAGGCCTATAGGCGATTAGGAAAATACGAAGAGGCGATCGCCGGTTTCGAGCGGGCCGTCCAGCTCGACCCCAGGGATGCCAAGCCCCATGTCAACCTGGGAGAGATCTACCTCGATACCAAGGATCTTGACAAGGCGATGGCCCATTTTGAGGAGGCGATCTCTATCGACCCCGATCATAGCTCTCTTGCCCATAACAATCTGGGCGCCGTCTTCCTGGAAAAAAAGATGCTGGAGCGGGCCGAGCAAGAGATCCTCAAGGCTCTGGAAATGAGGGAGCGCATCCCCGACGCCCATTACAACCTGGGGCTCCTCTATGAGGAGAGAGGAGACCTGAGGAGGGCGATGGAGGAATACAGGAAAGAGATAGAAATCCATCCCGGCGCCCACCCGGCCCACTTCAACCTCGCCCTGCTCTACGGGAAGACGGGGCAGCTCCAGGAGCAGGTCGATGAGCTCAAGGAGGCGATCAAGGCAGAAAAGGGCTTTGCCCGGGCTTATCTCTTCCTGGCCAAGGCCTACCTTGACATGAATGAGAACTTCGAGGAGGCGATCGGTCTGGCCAAGAAAGGGCTCGAGCTCGACCCGGAGGCCGAATCGGCGCCGCTCGGCCACTACGTGCTGGCCGATATCTACAACCGGCTCGGGAGGCGGGCGGACTACTCGTCCGAGCTCCAGAAGGGCCAGGCGCTCGA
>DAIPLF010000099.1:5564-6623 GCA_036769375.1 Candidatus Aminicenantota bacterium
AGATTGTATAGAGTTGTCGGGTCCTGATCGCCGTAATCCAGAGCCTTCCTGTAAAATTCGCCGGCCTTTTGATAATCCCCTTTTCTAGCCCAGATCATGCCGGACCGGGAATGGGGCAGGATAAAGTCAGGCTTAAGCTCGATGGCCTTCTGGTAATCCTGAAGGGCCTCCTCACTCTTCCCGGCTCTTTCGTAAGCCAGGCCCCTGTAGTAATGGGGGACGGCGTTATCGGGAAGCTGGCTGATGGCCTCGCTGAGTTTGGCAATGGCCTCGTCATATTTGCCCGCGTTGATCAGCGTGCTTCCCGCGGCCACTGCCTTTGACGCAGCGGTTCCAGCGGCCTCAGCGTCCTTGCCGGGTTCGAGCCGGAATTCGAGCCGGGTGGTTTCGTCGAGGACGACCCGGATGGAGCCTCCTTGGGGAACATAGCCTTCCTTCTCCAGGGTCACTTTGTAGATGCCCGGTATAAGGCCGCTCTTGTAGAAATGGCCTTTCTGGTCGGTGGTCAGTTCAAAGGCGAGGCTCTCGGTCTTGGACGAAACGAGAGTGATTTTCACTCCGGCTACCGGCTGGCCGGTCGCCATGTCTTTGATCGTCCCGTCAACCGCGCCTGTAATCGCCGTTCCGAAACTTGCCGAATGGACAGCCCAGGTGACGAGGAGTGTGCAACAGAGGATTCTTCCGACCTTTCTCATGGGATGCTCCTTTTTTGATTGGCTGCAGGGCTCTTATCGTCGGACTTCTGCTCCAATTTTTTGGCCCTTTCCCAATAGACTTTGGCTTTGTCCCGTTCTCCCAGGGAAAAATATATGGCTCCCAGAGTGTTGTTGGCCTCAGCGGTGTCCCCGAATTTCCGGACTTCTTCGAAGTAAAGGGCGGCTTGGTCAAGCTTCTTGAGTTCCAGGGAAGAGTTCCCAAGAAGGAGCAAGACCTCATAGCTTTTCTCGACACTGTCCGGTTCCAAAAGCTCGACCGCCCGGGCGTACTCCTTATGCAGATAATACGCCCTGGCGATGACCGGAAGCACGGCGCCTTTCCAGAGGTCGGCAGGGAGCTTCT
>DAIPLF010000476.1:0-1844 GCA_036769375.1 Candidatus Aminicenantota bacterium
TGGCCATGACCAACATCGAGGGAGGCGAAGCTTCGAGCGAGCAGCCCTTCGTCTACATCCAGAACGGGCCCTGGTATTATTTGGCGAGGGGGCTGGTCTACTCTTTCGGCACCAACAACCAGACCCGGATGCTCCCCGTTCGCAAAGGCAGCCTATACTCCGAGCGGGTCGCCTTTTACCCTTTCTCGTTCAAGAAAGAGCAGGGCTATTCCGCCCAGGTGGACGCGCTCTTCAGTGCCCTCAAGTATCCCCTGAGCATCATGGAGTCCATCGAAACCTTCTCCGAAAGCCCCGACGGATGGGTCACCCCCATTCTGACGGAGCCCTTCGAGGAGGGAGTCGAGCAAGCTATAGGAGGGAAGAAGAAAAAATGAGTACCGCAACTCTGGAAAAGATCATTGCTGTTCATGGTCCGAAGATCGACCGTAGCGTTGGAATCGCCAAAAAAGAGTACGCCGCCCGCTGGGCCCGGGTGCAAAAGGCCATGCGCGAGAAAGGCTACGACCTCGGATACGCCTGCGGCAGCGAGCTCGACCGTTCCGATGGGGCCTGGCTCGCCGGAGTCTTCGATCCGATCATCGAGCGCTACGGCATCCTGGTCCCCGCCGAGGGAAAGGCGGTCGTCGTGGCCGGGTCGGAAGGCGGCCATGTCATCGAGGACTGCGTCAGAGCGTCCGGCGCGGAAATCGCCCTCTTGCGCGAATACCAGATCTCGGACGAAGATTACCGGTTCGCCAAATTCGGCCGGCTCGATGACCTCGTCTACGGCCTAGTGCCTTTCCGCCCTGGACGACCGGTCAAGATCGCCCTATTCTCGAGCGGCCAGTTCATCCCCCACGATCATGTCGCCATGTTCCAAGGCCGGTTCGGGGCCGACAATGTCGTCTTTGACCTGGAACTGCTGCGCCTGATCAAGTACGAAAAAAGTATCGCCGAGCTCCAGGTTGCTGGAGCCGCCAACGCGGTTGCCGACGCGGCCTTCCTGGGGATGTTGGCCATGCTCAAGCCGGGAGTGCGGGAACTCGATGTAGCGGCTGCCGCGGACTATATCATGAAAAGGCTCGGCGCCGGGCGGACCGGTTTTCCGACGATCGTTTCCTCGGGGACCCGGGGACGGACAGTCCTCGGACCGGCCACGAACCGGGTGATCAAGAGGGGCGAATTCGTATCGCTAGGTCTCAGCCCCACCTTCAACGGCTATCACGGGATCATGCGCCGGACGGTCAAGGCGGGAGCTGAATGGACGAAGCAGGAGAAGGCTTTCCTGGACGCCCTGGAGGGCCTCTATCATACTGTCATTCGGGCCGCCGCCGAAGCCGCCCGCAAAGGTCTGCCGTCGTCGGCCATAGACCGCAAGGGGAAAAAATACCTGGAAAGGACCAGGGTCAGGGACAAGCGCGGCCGCCGGCTATCTCCCCGCGAGCCTTACACCTTCATCCACAACACCGGATGCTCGGAATGCCAGGAGGGATATGGAGCCGTCACCCCCTATTCAGAAAACCGGCTGGCCGGCAATGCCGCCCTGATGATCGATGTGGCCTTCATGGGGTTTGACGAGAAGCATGAACTTGTCTTTCCGGTCGAATATGCGGTCATCGAGGACTCCTTCTGGAAGAAGGGAAAGGAAATCGGCGTTTATAACCGCATCCCTCTGGCGGTTCAGGACCTGGCGGGGAAAGGCCTCGCGGACATCCCTGCGGGAAGGATCAACCCCTACTATAAGCCGGTGTGAGTGGACAGGTGAAAAGCGGTCTGGACGGACTTCTGAAAAAACTCCGCAATCCTCTGAGGGTATTCTGATGGAATTCGTCGATTTCACCAAGGTTCTGAAGCGCGGTCGGATC
>DAIPLF010000477.1:0-1842 GCA_036769375.1 Candidatus Aminicenantota bacterium
ACCGTGGTCGCCTTGGAATCGTTGATGAATTCGACGCCGCGGAGCGTCAGGACTTCTTCCAATCGATGCTCTAGGCCCGAGAAACAGCGGATAGAGGTCCGCATCGACCGGGACGCTGCGCCCAGCACCCTCCCGATGAGCGCCGCCGCCATGACATTCTCCTGATTGTGAACGCCGGGGAGAGGAATGTCGGCTGCCTTCATGAGGCGCTCTTCCCCGGCGCCATCCCGCAGGATGATCCAGCCGTCCCGGAGGAAACAACCCTGCCGGATCACCCTCCGCCGACTGAAGAGATACGTCTTCGGGCGAATGCTCCTGGCCAACCCGCTGACCAGGCGATCATCGGCGTTGAGGATGGCGATGTCATGCGTCCCTTGGGCCAGCACAAGCCTCTTCTTGGCGGCGATATATTCATCGAATGAGGAATGCCAATCCAGGTGGTTCAGGGAGATGTTGAGAAAAACCGATATATCGGCCTTGAATCGCTGGATATGTTCGAGCTGAAAGCTCGAGATCTCGGTCACATAGATGTGGTCATCCCGGCTCCATTCGGCGAATGAAATGAGGGGAGTTCCGATATTGCCGGCCAGGAAAGATTTGAACCCGGCCTTCCTGAGGATCTTGTTGGCGAGCGTGGCGGTGGTGGATTTGCCGTTGGTCCCCGTAATGCCGACAATCCTTCCTTTGAGGAAACGGGAAGCCAGCTCGACCTCCGAGAGCACCTGGGCGCCGGCCTTCTTAGCTGCTGCGAGCAGGGGCAGCGCGGCCGCCCCCGGGCTGGGGATGATGAGGTCGGCGGTCAAAAAAGTGAGGGGCCGATGTCCGCCGGTCTCGAAGGCGACCCCCTTTGCTTTCCAAACGCCGGTTTTTAGGCCGAGTTCAGGCTCCTCCCGGATCTCGCTGACCGTCACGCTGGCCTTCCGACGGAGGAGGAAGCTGGCCAGGGCCCGGCCGGTCTTTCCGAACCCGACGATCACCACATGCTTGCCTGCGATTTCCATTTCTATCTCAGCTTTAGCGTGGTCAGGCTGAAGAGCGCGAAGATGATGCCCAGGATCCAAAACCTGACCACGATCTGCTCCTCCCGCCAGCCGATAAGCTCGAAATGATGGTGGAGGGGAGCCATCTTGAAGATGCGCTTGCCTCCCGTCGCCCGGAAGTAGCCGACCTGGAGGAGAACTGAAAGCGCTTCCAGGATAAAAACACCCGCCACCGCGAAGAGCAGGAATTCCTGCTTGATCAGGATGGCGATGATCGCCAGGGTCGCCCCCAGCGATAGCGCGCCTACGTCTCCCATAAAGATCTGGGCCGGGTGGCAGTTGAACCAGAGGAAGGCCAGGCAGGCCCCGGAGAGAGCGCCGACGAAAACGGTCAGCTCGGCAGCCTGGGCGACATAGGCGATGTTCAGGTAGGAGGAATAGTTGATATGTCCGGCGATGTAGGTCAGAGCCGTGAGGGCGGCAGAGCTGACGAAGGTCAGTCCGATGGCCAGTCCGTCGAGGCCGTCAGCCAGATTGACGGAATTCGATGACCCGACAAGGATGAGCACGATCCAGGGCAGATAGAGCCAGCCGAGGTAGGGGACCCACTCCTTGAAAAATGGGAAACTCAATTTCAGGCTGAAACCGTCGGTCGCTCCGATATAGACCAGAGCCAGCCCGATAAGGCCGGCCAGGGTGAATTGAAGCAGCAGTTTTGTCCGGCCCTTCAGTCCCAGCGATCGATGTTTGGAGACCTTCAGATAATCATCCCAGAAACCGATGGCCCCGAAACTAAGCATCGTGACAAGTCCCATCCAGACGTAGAAGTTGCCCAGGTTGCCCCAGAGCAAGGTCGGGATGA
>DAIPLF010000100.1:0-6559 GCA_036769375.1 Candidatus Aminicenantota bacterium
CTTCTGGCGACCCACCTTGTCTCGGTCAAGATCATCGAGTTCAAGGAGCAGGTCACCCCGGTGGTCATCGTCCCTCCCCCGCCTCTGGAGCTTCCCGGAAAGGCCCGCAACCCGGCCAACCTGCCGGCGGTAGTTGAAGGTTTCCCCGACTTTCTTCCCAGCCGGACGCTTCCCCGCGAGGGGGCAGTTCAGCCTTCGCAGCCCCCCGCCTTGGAGGAACCGTCAGAGACCGCCGCCGTTGAAGCGTTTGAACCCAAGTTCAGCGCGGGGTTCGAGCTGGACAGGACCCCGCCGCAAAAGCCGGGAATCGCTTCCGCCGACAGGCTCCGGCTCCCCATCCAGGACCGCAAGAAGGGCGCTGCAAGCGGTCTCGGCCGGACGCCGGAACCGCCTAAAGCCGTGGACTGGCGCAAGTATCTTGCGGCGAGCTCCGCAGGATCAGGCTGGTCCTCCTATAGCGGGTCGGCCGGCGGGAGGCGCGTCCGGGGGGCCCTCCGGGGCCAGACGACAACCTCCTCATCCGTCAAGAGATACAACCTCGCGCCCTGGGCCAGCAAGGCCGTAGAAGTCATCCAGAAGAACTGGGACATCCCACCCACACGTCCGGACAACCCGGACGCTGCCGTCGAGATCGTTATCGTCCTCCAGAAGAGCGGCCAGGTTTCGAGCACGGAAGTCGTGGCCTCCTCCAATGACCGGGCCTTCGACCAGGCGGCACGATTCGCTGTGGAGTTGAGCTCACCGCTCCCCCCATTGCCCGATGATTTCCCCGCCGCCAGCCTGGAGATCGCGCTCCTCTTTTCGGTAGAATGATAAAACGTACCGCTTGTCTTGTGCTCCTGGCCGCCCTCGGCGCCGCGCAGACCCCATTCGACTGGCGAACCCAGGTGGCCAACTCCTTCGGCGAAGAAAAGGCTATCGATTATCGAGGGGCCGTCAGTTTCCTCACGGGCCAATTCGACTCACTCACCGATGAAGATAAACCCGTTGCCTGCGGACTGCTGGCCTACCTTTATAGCTGTCTCCAGGAAAGGGAGAACGAATACCTGAGGCTGGGCGAATATTTCGAGAAATATGGCGCCATAGGCCTCGGTTTCCACTTCCTTCCTCTGGCCACGCGGAACAACGTGCTGAGGTATCTCCGGGAATGGCAGTTGCGCTACCCATGGGTCCTAAAGATGGGATTTGTGTTGCCGGGCGGTTCGGCTGAGCCGGCTCCCCTGGCACACCCTCCCGAAACGGTCCTCCTCGGCGTCGAGATGGCCAGCGACGTCTACTATAAGCTGACGGATGGGGAAAAGACTCTCAAAGGAGGGCAATTCCATCGCGGCTTCAACACAGTCAGCCTGCAGGCCAAGAAGCTCTTCCTGGAGCCCGGAGCCTTTCCCTATGTTCTGGAGCTCAAGGCCGGGGACTTTATCGTCCGCCGCGAGCTCGTGGTCGGGGTCCAGATGGAATACCAGGGCGTTCTGGGCGGGCCCGCCAGCGCTTCCCGGAGCGACGAGTTCGTCCTGGAGATGTTCTTTGGAGAGGAGCTGCTCGCTTCGAGCCGCAAAACCGTGATCTCGATCGAAGACCTGGGGATCAAAGCCCCGCCGCCCACCGGCAAGTATGATCCCTTCGGTCCCGGATATCAAAACGAACCGAGGATCCCGAACTCGATTCCGATCATGGCCGTCCCGGCAGCCATCCTCGAGGCCATCAAAGCCTTGAAGAAAAAGGACGAGGTCGAACCCGTGCCCCCGGTCGAGCTGAAGGCGGATATGCTCGTCCCCTTCAGGCGCACAAATGCCGGCGGTGACACGATCGAGGTCCGGGCCCGGGTCTCCCTCGGACTGCGCGATATGCGCTTCCTCTCCTATATGCTGACGACTCCGCCCGCCCAGGCAAAGACGCCCTGATCGAGAGCGCCTAGAAAAAAAGACCGCCCTGGAAGCGGCCGCTCAAATCCAAACGTCCGCCGGGGCGGTCTTGTCCCCGCCGGCATCGCCCGTGTTCACGGTCCCGGCAGCCTCGACCAGCATGAGCAAGCATTCCTTTTTGGCCGATGTCTTATGTGGAACGCCCTTCGGGACGACGATCATCTCGCCCTTCCTGAGGGGGACATCCCCATTCCGGAGGTGAACGATCATCTCGCCATCCCAGACGATAAAGGCCTCGTCCGTATCGTCGTGCTCATGCCAGATGAATTCTCCCTGCAACCTGACAAGCTTGAAGTGGCAGTCGTTCATCCGGGCGATGATCTTCGGGGACCACTGCTCGGAGAACAGGGAAAACTTTTCACCTAAATTGAGGGCTGTCGTCATGGGCCTCTCCTATTCACCAGTGGACTGAGCCACCGGTTTTGATATTATGATAGGCCAATAAGCCAGTCTTGCCAACTGATTGAAGGAGAACACATGAGGAATCATTTTAGAAAAGCGGCGATTTTCCCGGCACTCCTAACGCTCGCTGCCCTTTTTTCCGCTTCCGCCTGGGCAGAAGAGGGACCCAAGCCAGTCGAACCCGCCTACGTGTACAAGACCACCTTTGTGCGGGCGGCGCCGGGAAAGCTACTCGAGCTGATCGAGCTGTATAGGGGTCGGATGGCCGTTTATGAGGCTTCAGGAGACGCGCGTCCTTTCTGGTGGCGTCACACCCAAGGCGACCAATGGGACCTGATGCTCCTCTTTCCGCTGGGAAGCTACAGGGAATTTTATTCAGCGGACAGAATAGCCCGGCGGAAGAAAACCGGCGCTGCCTCCCCCCTCTCTGCGGAGGAGTTCGCCAAAAAGCTCAATGCCTGTTCATCCTGGCAGGAAGACCTCTTCGTGCTGGGGCCTCCGCTCGAAACGGTGAAGAAGGCCTTCACCGGGACCGCCTATTACCACGTCGAGATGTGCGTCGCGCTTCCGGGAAAGCAGGCGGAGCTGTACAAGGAACGGGAGATGGAAAACGCCTATTCCGTCGCCACAGGACGGCCGGAGACCATGATCTTCGTGCGCGACCAGGGTGCCACGTGGGACCTATACACCCTCGGCTGCTACCGGGATCTCAAACACTGGGCCTCGAGCCCCGACTTGACCAAAGAGCAGCGCGATCTGGCGGCCCGACAGGCCGGGTTCAACAATTCCGACGAGATCGGGCCCTACTTGAGAACGCTGATCGACATGCACCGGGATACAATGGGAGTGGCGATAAAGTAGGCAGAGAAGGTTGCGCTGGGGCCCTATTTCTCCCCCGCATCGACGGACTTGATGAACTGGATGAGCCCCTTCATGTAGGTTTCCTGGTCATCCCACATGCACATGTGGCTGCCGTCCGGACAGTACAGATAGCTTCCGTTCGGCACCTGTTTTGAGATCCACTCCATGTGCTCGGGGTCCATGGTGTCGTGCTTCGACCCGACCACCAGGGTCGGGACGGAGATGTTCTTCAGGTCCGCCTTTCTATCCCACTTTTCCAGCCGGCCGGAGATGCCGAACTCGCTAGGCCCCTGCATGGTGACGTAAATCTCCTGGTTTATCTTGGCAAAGGCGCGGTTGACGGGGTCGGGCCATTCCGGAAGGCGGCAGATATGCTTCATATAGTAGTTCGGAACGAGCAGCTCCATGTAGCGCGGGTTCCCGAAATCCGCTGCCGCTTCGAGCGCTTTGATCTCGGCCAAGACGGCCGGTTCCATCTGTTTGGCCAGCACGTTCTCTGCATAGGCGTCGTAGTCGGGTCCGCTGGCCATCATGTTGGAGATGACCAGGCCCTTGATGTGTTCCTGGTATTTCAAGGCATACTCCATGGCCAGAATGCCGCCCCAGGAGTGTCCCAGAAGGTAGAAGTTGTCCCTGTTGAGCCCGAGGGCCCTCCGCACCTGCTCCACCTCCTCGACGAACCGTTCCACCGTCCACAGGTCAGGGTCCTTGGGTTGGTCGGAATAGGCCGACCCCAGCTGGTCATAGTAGATGAACTCGATGCCCGCGGAAGGCAGGAAGCTTTCGAAGCACTCGAAATACTCGTGGGTCGCAGCCGGTCCGCCATGGAGCAGCAGGAGTTTCATCCGTGGGTTGTTCCCCACCCGTTTGGTCCAAACCTGGAATGTCCCTTTCGGAGTTCTGACGGGGATCATTTTAACGCCTCCTGTCTTGACTCCGCCATCTTCGCTATCGGGAATGCTCATCGCGCGTCTATCCTGCGACCGGCTGCAGGAAACCGCCATAACCGCGAAAAGCAGCCAGGATGCCAATCTGACGATCGACCTCATTTTGCGGCCTTCCTTCCCTCATTCCTCTTTGGTCCAAATCATAATGGACAGCGGAAGAGTCAGTCAAGCCCGAAGGGAGAGGAGGATCAGGCGCGTCGGCGTGCAGGGGCTCGAGGATGATCGGCCTTGGCGGGTTTAAATGCGGAGAAGGTAGGAGACTTTCAGGGTGACGGAGTAGCCTCCCACCCAGCCGAGGGCCTCGTTCCGCTCGCTCTTCTTCAAGGAAAGCTGGACGATGTTCCCGGCCCCGAAGTAATACCCAACGAGGAAATCGAGGCTGTACTGGTCTTCCCTGGTTTCCCCAAGGAGCCGGGCATTGAGAAAGAGGCTGCGGGTCACCTGGTAGTGGAGGGCGGTCTCATAGGCGAGTCCCTTGAAGACTTCCTCTCCGCTGCCGTCCTCGACCTGACGGATCCAGTCGCCCTCGAACGACAGCTCGAAATTGCTCCGGGGACGCAGGGTCAGCTGGCCTTCCACGTTGGACTGGGAACCGGGGACGACGGCGGTGAATTCCTCGTTATAAACGCCGCGTTTTTCCCAGCCTCCTTCCAGGCTGATCTCTTTGAGGAAGCCTCCGCGCTCCCAATCGAAGTCAAGGTGCCCCCCGTAGGTGTCGATGAAATCCTGCGTCCAGAAAAGATCGTCATTCTCGTCGACGATCTGGTATTTGCTCTTGCCGAGCTCCAGGCCGCCGTGAATTTCCAGGCGATTGAGGAATTCCGTCCAGACGAAAAGCTCCAGGTTGTTCCCGGTCAGGTTCCCGCGGGAATCCTGGTCGGCGCGGCCGCCGATGTCCATGCTGAACCGCTTGAGGGCTCCCTCGTTATAGCGCCAGGCATAGCCGGTCATGAGATCGAAGGACTGGATGTCCACCTTGTCGAGAAAACCAGTCCGGATTGAGACATCGTCCTCGATCCTCTGGAAGCCCGACATGACCTGCAGGCCGGCGTCCGGCTCCCTCTGGAAATAAAGCTGGTGGATGCCGTTCCGCTCGTTGGAGACCCCTTCGTTGAAGGTGAAAGCGCTCATCCCCCGGATATAATAGAAATCCTTGAAGTTGAAGTTGTAGTCCAGGGAGATGTTCTGGTTGCGGTCCGCCCCGTCATGGATCCCGGCGTAGTAGACCCCGACCTGCGAGTTCTTGAAAATGTCTTTTTGCACGCGCACGACGCTGAAGACA
This sequence comes from Candidatus Aminicenantota bacterium, assembly GCA_036769375.1. Classification (GTDB taxonomy): domain Bacteria; phylum Acidobacteriota; class Aminicenantia; order Aminicenantales; family UBA8522; genus UBA8522. Next base: position 5,415 of record DAIPLF010000100.1, read on the forward strand.
GAATCCCCTTCCTCTTCCTTGTTGAGCGCGCCCAGGATCCCGAAACCGAATCCTCCCATTTTGCCCGTGAGCTTGGCCGCGAACTTGGGATCACGGATCCGGCGGGAGTAAAAGAGGCTGAGGCCTTCATCATGATAGTCTTCGCCTTCCGGGTTCAGGGTGAAATAGCGGCTCCCTTCGGTGAAGAAGGGACGGTTCTCCTGGAGGTAGTTCTCGTAGGGCGAAAGCTGGTAGATGAAGGGATCGGATTCCACCTCGCTGAAGTCGGGAGCGGCCGTCGCGTCCAGGTAGAGGTTGGGCCGGATGCCCCACTTAACGTCAAGCCCGAGGGCCGCCTTGTTGTCCTCCTCGCCCTCCCATCGCGACGCCCGGACGCCCGCGTAGGGAAAGAACTCCAGGTTATAGCCGGGCCGGAGCCCGGTCAGGCCGCACAGCTCTCCGGTCTGCCGGAGTTTCGGCAGGTCCCGGTCGACATCGGTCCAGTAGTCGGTCTCGTTGAGCCGGTGGATGTATCTCTCAAAATTGACCCCCCAGACCTTGAGCTTCTGGGAGGAAAAGCGCAGAGACTTGAACGGGATGGCCATTTCGGCGCTCCAGCCATCCTCACGCATGACCGCTCCGGACCTCCAGATCGTCTCGACGGAGTTCTTCTGGACGCCCTTAGGGTTGAGGGAGAAGCTGATGCTCGTCCGTTTGTCGTTGTAGGCATCCAGGATCAGGGTGATCGAATCGTTGTTCTCGAACTCGTTGCGCGGGGTCAGCTCGGCCCAGATCTTGTCCGGCTGGGAATCCTTCATCAGGAAAGCGAAGTAGAGGTAATCCTGGTCGAAGGCGGCCCAAACGAAGGTCTCCTCGGAAGCCTTCGCCCCGTTAATCGGATCGTACTGGAAAAAGTCACCGGCGGGCTGCAGGCTTTGCCAGCACTCGTCGTCTATAAGGCCGTCGATCCGGGGCGGAGGCGTTACGATACATTCGACATCAAGCCTCTTCGACCGCTCCTGAGCGGACGACGATCCTCCGAGACCGATAAAGAGCGCGAGAAAGACCAGGCAGGCTGTAGAGAGGCGACTTGGCAGCGGCAATATCCAAACTCCTACATAAAACCCTATCAGTCCTTTAGACGGACTTCCGCCGATTTTCTTCCC
>DAIPLF010000101.1:0-2858 GCA_036769375.1 Candidatus Aminicenantota bacterium
TGGGCGCCGCGGGCCTCGACATGGACAAGGAGAGAGATCGGGTCATGGCGCTCATCGCCGCCGCTCAGAAAGCCCAGGTGCCGCTCCTCTGCCTTCATCTGGGAGGAGAGGCCCGGCGCGGCCCGCAGTCAGACGACCTGATCGCCGAGATCATTCCTCTGGCCAAGCTTCTCGTCGTGGTCAAGTCCGGCAACGGCGACGGTTTTTTCACCAAGCTCTGTCAGTCCAAGAACGTCCCCCTGGTCGAAGTGGAGAAGCTGGTCGACGCGCAGGTCCCGCTGCAAAAAGCCTTCAAGTGAAGAGGGATGCCTGAGGGGCTGATTTTTCTTTTCCTGGTCGCCGTGTTCGTGCTGCTGGCCATGGCGGCCAAGGTGCCCATCGGCATCGCCCTCGCCCTCTCCGCCTTGGCCGGAGCCCTCGTCGCGGGAGAAGGGCCCAGCCTGCGTCATCTCGTCGAGGGGGCCTTCGGTTATTTTGACACCATCCTGATCATCCTTACAGCCACGATTTTCATCAAGGTCCTGGAGGACGCCGGCATCCTGGATACGGTGACCGCTCTGCTGCTGAAGACATTCTACCGGAGCCGGGTCCTTCTCCTCCTGGCTGCCATGCTCATCCTGATGTTCCCGGGGATGCTGACCGGCTCCTCGACCGCCGCCATCCTCAGCACCGGCCCGCTCATCGCGCCGGTGATGATGAAGCTGGGATTGCCGCGGCTCAAGGCGGGCGCCCTGATCGCCATGGGCGGCATCCTGGGCATGATCGCCCCGCCGGTCAATATCCTGATCATGATCATGGGAGGCGGTGTTGACATGCCCTACGTCGGTGTGACCTTGCCGCTTCTCGCCCTCGTTATCCCGCTCGCCGTACTCATCCCGCTCGTGATCGGATACAGAGACCTGAGGGTGATCGGCCGCGAGGAAATGGTCTCCATCCTTCCTCCCGTCCTCGGTCCCAAGTACCGGTTCCGCCTCGCCGTCCCCTTCCTCGCGCTGGTCATCCTGATGCTCGCACCCGGGTTGACCGCGGGCCGGTTTCCCGATATCGGCATTCCCGCCGTCTTCCTGTGCGCCGCCCTGATCGGGGTTGTTTGCGGCCGGCCGGTCAACTTCCTCAAGGCCACCCAGAAGGCGATCGCAGAGTCGCTGCCGGTGCTGTCCATCCTGGCCGGAGTGGGCATGTTCATCCAGGTCATGACCATGACCGGCGCCCGCGGCTGGGTCGTCATGGCCATCCTCTCGCTTCCCTCGTTCCTGCTTTATTTCGGGATCGGGGTGAGCCTTCCGGCTTTCGGCGGAGTCTCCACGTTCGGTTCGGCCTCCATCCTCGGCATCCCCTTCATGCTCGCCCTGATCAACAAGAACGCCCTGCTCACGTCCTCCGCCCTTTCCGCCATCGCCAGCCTGGGCGACCTCGTCCCCCCTGCCGCCATCTCAGCGCGCTTCGCCGCCCAGGTCGTCGGCGAGCCCAACTTCTTTCGAGTTCTGCGCTATTGTCTGGTCCCGGCGCTCCTGCAGCTGGCCGCCGGCATTGCGATGTTGCTTCTGGCCCCGTTTTTGGATAAGGTGTTTTGACTCCAATGCTCCGCATTTTTTACCTTCTCATCGTCTTGTACTTAAGCCTCCATCTCTTCTGGCATCTCTTCCGCCAAAGGAAATTTTGGGACCAGGCGGGGACCGCTATCGTCCTGACCCTCTTTCTCCTCAGGCTCTTCCTGGTCAAGTGACCGATGAAGGGAATCAAGAGTTCCACGCGCTCGGCCGTTCTTTCCCTCATCATGACCGGGGTCCTCTGCTTTTTTTCCGGCCGGAGCTTCAAGACCATGCATCGACCCGAGCCGATCTATCCGAGCGCGGGACTGACCGCCAAGCATTGGCTGAGCGATTATTTCCCGCCTCTCAAGAACACCCATGGCGATACGGAAGTGTACGTCTTCCAGGGAACTGAAAAGGGAGGGAACGCGCTGGTGCTGGGAGGGACCCATCCCAATGAGCCCGCCGGAATGATCACCGCTGTCCTCCTCATCGAGAATATCAGGGCGAAGCGAGGCCGTCTCTTCGTCGTCCCTCGCGCCAACGCCAGCGGGTTCACCCACAGCGACCCTCAGGAAGGGAACCCGCAGCGTTTCGCCATACCCACTACTCTGGGCCAGCGGCTGTTCCGCTTGGGCTCCCGCCTGACCAATCCGGTCGACCAGTGGCCCGATCCCGCAGTCTACGTCAATCCCGCCGGACAGACTCTTTCCGGCAATGAAGTGCGGAACCTGAACCGCTGCTATCCAGGGCGGCCCAATGGACTCCTCACTGAAAAGATCGCCTTCGGGATCATGGAGCTCATCCGGAAAGAGCGGATCGACATCGGAGTCGATATCCACGAATCCGCGCCCGAATACCCGGTCATCAACGCCATCGTCTTCCACGAGAACAGCTCCGAGATGTCCGCCCTGGCCCTTCTGGAGCTTCAGGCTCAGGGGTTTGATATCCGGTTGGAGGCCTCACCTGTCAACCTCCGCGGGCTGAGCCACCGGGAATGGGGCGACCACGCCGGGATCAAGGCTATTCTTCTCGAAACGCCAAACGCCTCCCACGGCCGTCTCAAGGGAAAGCCCTCCTCGTCCCTGATCGTCGAGGGGAAGGATAAGTTCTACACCAGGGCCTCCCGCTTGGGCTGGCTGTTCGTCCCCTACGGTGAAGAAGGCATCCCCCTTTCCTCCCGGGTCGCCCAGCATCTCGCCGGGCTCAGAGCGCTGCTCGAAGCCCTGGCCGAAACCGAGCCTGACAAGGTCATCGAAGTCGAGGACATGCCACCTGCGGCCGAGGTCCAAAAAAAAGGCGTCGGCGCGTTCCTCCATCCTCCAA
>DAIPLF010000101.1:2958-6552 GCA_036769375.1 Candidatus Aminicenantota bacterium
CCTCTAAGTTCAGATATTTCCTATACTTAGGGTTGACAAACGAGAATTGTTCGGCTAGTATGAGGCCTTACTTTTCCACCGATACTCAATGGAAATCATCGTCGCCGATAGATCCGGTCTCTGCTATGGTGTCAGGCGCGCCCTGCAGCTGGCCCACAGCACCAGACGCCGTCGGAAAGGCCTCGTCTTAACGCTCGGCGAACTCATCCACAATCCCATGGCGATCGCCAGTTTGAAAAAGAAGGACATCCAGTCGGTCCGTGATCCCGGTTCGATCCGCGAGGGGACCGTCATCATCCGCTCACATGGAGTCGCGCCGGACGTTTACAGGGCCCTGAAAAAGAAGCGGCTCGAGATCGTCGACGCCACCTGCCCCATCGTCAAGAAGATCCAGAGACTCGTCGAAAGGCTGGCCAAGAAGGGCGAGGAGATCATCATCGTCGGCAATCCGGAGCACCCGGAGATCCAGGGTCTCGTCGGTTACAGCAACGGCCGCGGCCGGATCATCGAGGACGAGGGACAGGCCCGCCGCCTGAGCCGCCGGAAAACGAGGTCCGTTCTGGCGCAATCGACCCAAGACCTGTTCCTCTTCGGCCGGGTCGTGGCCGCGCTCCTCGAACGGACGGAAGAGCTCAGGGTCTACAACACCATCTGCCACTCGACCCAGACTCGGCAGACGTCCACCTCCGAGCTCGCCGCCCGGGTTGACATCCTCTTCATCGTCGGCGGCAAGAACAGCTCCAACACCCACAAACTCTACGAGATATCCAAACGGGTGCAGCCGAACACCCATTTTATCGAAGACGCCAGCCAGATCAGGCCGCGCCTGCTCAGAGGAACGAAGAGAATCGGCATTTCCGGGGGAGCTTCGACTCCGCCCGAGGCCATCGAAGAAGCAGTGGCCAAGATCAAGAGTTGCTTCGAACATCAACCGCATCAGGAGAGCATCATCCCATGGCAGAGCTAAAGAAACAGGCCGACAGAGAGGAAAAAATCTCCTCCGAGGACTACGAGCATCTTCTTGACAAGTACCAGTTCAGCGCCAAAGAGATCACCCCGGGCAAGATCTTCAAGGGCAGAGTGATTAAGACCACGCCCACGGGCGTACTCGTGGATATCGGGTTCAAGTCCGAAGGGGTTATCCCGGTCGAGGAGTTTGACGAGCCGGAGATCAAGAAACTGCGGCCTGGGGATGAGATCGAAGCTATCCTGGAACGGACGGATGCCAGGGAGGGCTATCTCATCCTGTCCAAGAAGCGGGCCGACGCTCTGCGGGCTCTCGAACGCCTGGAAAAGGCCTACGAAACCCAGGGCCTTGTATCCGGGAAGGTCATCGAAAGGATCAAGAACGGCTACACCGTCGATGTCGGCATCGCCGCTTTCATGCCCGACTCCCACGCGGATGTCAAAATCGTCAGGGAGCCGGACAAGCTCATCGCCCAGATATTCAAGCTCAGGGTCATCAAGTTCGACCGCAAAACCGAAAACGCGGTCGTTTCCCGGAAGCTCTTTCTCCAGGACGAGCGGGAGAAGAAAAAAAGGAGGGTTTTCGGCCGGCTGGTCAAAGGGGAAAGGATCAAGGGGCACGTTCGTTCCCTGACCAGTTTCGGCGCCTTCATCGACCTGGGGGGCGTGGAAGGACTCCTCCACATTTCCGACATGTCATGGGGAAAGACCGGCCATCCCTCCGAGCTTTTTGAGCCCGGCCAGGAAGTCGAGGTCGTCATCCTCGACTTCAACGAGAAAGACGGGCGCATCTCCCTTGGCTATAAGCAGCTCACCGACGACCCCTGGAAGACCATCCGCGACAAATACACCGTTGGCCAGAAGGCTAAGGGCAAGGTGGTCAGCCTGACCGACTTCGGGGCCTTCGTCGAACTCGAAAAGGGGGTTGAGGGGCTGGTCCATATCTCTGACCTGTCGTGGTCCCGCAAGCTCATCCACCCCAAGAAGATCCTCTCCTCCGGAGAAGAGGTCACGGTGTCCATACTCGACATCAACCCGGAGACAAAACGCATTTCCCTGGGCCTCAAACAGGCTGCGCCGCATCCGCTTGAGCTTTTGCGGCAAAAATACAGCCCCGGCGCCAGAGTGAAAGGCAAGATCACAAGCATCACCGATTTCGGGGCCTTCATGGAGGTTGAGCCGGGAATCGAAGGGCTGATCCACATCTCTGACATTTCCTGGGAGAAGGTCAAGCACGCCAGGGACAAGCTCGAAGTCGGCCAGGAGGTCGAGGCGGTGATCCTGAACATCGACGTGGAAAAGCAGAAGGTCTCGCTGGGCATCAAGCAGCTCGAGGGTGACATCTGGGAGGATTTTTTCAACCGCCAGAAGGTCGGCGATCTGGTCAAGGTCCGGATCGTCCGGATCGCTGATTTCGGCGTCTTCGTCGAGATCACTCCCGGCATCGAGGGAGTGGTCTTCCTCTCCGAGCTCGATGAAAAGAAGATCGACAACGCCGCCGAGGCCTTCTCGGTCGGCGAGGAAAGGAACGCCAAGATCATCAAGATGAACCCGCGGGAAAAGAAAATCTCCCTCAGCTTCCGTCTGGCTCAGCTCGAGATGCAAAAGCTCGAGTACCAGAAATATGTCAGCAGCCAGGATAACAGGCTCACTTTGGGCGATATCATGGGGGATCGTTTCAAGAAACTCCGCACCCCGAAAAAAGCAGCCAAGGAAAAGGAGGGAAAAAATGATTAAGGCGGACCTCGTCAACCGGATTGCCCAGGAGATGGACATCCCCAAGCAAGAGGCCGAAGAGGGTGTCAACCTTTTTTTCCATTCGATAAAAGAGGCCATCCTCAAGGGAGAAGAGATCGAAATCCGGGGCTTCGGGAGCTTTCGCTTCCGCAAAAGGACGTCGCGGTCGGGGCGGAATCCCCGGACCGGTGAGCCGGTGAAGGTCCCGCCCAAGAAGGTCCTCTATTTCAAGCCCAGCAAGCTGCTCAAGGAGCTGATCAACTCCTGATGGAATACATCTCAGCGCCCTGGAGAGGTCCCTACGTGCGGCGGGTCTGCCGGATGAGGGGTTGTGTCTTCTGCCGCGCCCTGAAGGGCGGCGACGATCGGGCCGCCCATATCCTCTATCGCGGCCAGCACAATTTTGTCATCCTGAACAAGTTTCCCTACACTCCCGGCCACTTGATGATCGCTCCGTTTCGTCATACGGCCGCCTTCGACAGGGTGGCGCCGGAGGCCAGCGCCGAGATGGCTCACCTGCTCCAAATGAGCCTGAAGATCTTGAAGAAGGCCTGCCGTCCCCACGGTTTCAACGCCGGGATGAACCTCGGCCAGAGCGCCGGCGCCGGAGTGGTCGGCCACTGCCATCTCCACGTCATCCCCCGCTGGCACGGCGATTCGAATTTCATGCCTCTGGTCAGTCAGACCCGCGTTCTGATCGAGGATCTCGACAGCACGTATGACCGGCTCCGCCCGCTGTTTCAAAAGGAAAACCGGCGACCGGGGAGAAAGCGATGAACTTCGAATTGAATGAGGACCAAGTCATGCTCCGGGAGCTGGTCCGGGACTTCGCCGAAAAGGAGATCGCCCCGAAGATCGGCGCCTTCGAGGACAAACACCTGTTCCCCAAGG
>DAIPLF010000102.1:0-1602 GCA_036769375.1 Candidatus Aminicenantota bacterium
CTGAGGATGGCCGCCTTCCCTGATCGGTGCCGCTGCCGCGAGTGAGCGGAGAAGCGCGCTGGCCGCCCGCGGTCATGCCGCTTGGGAAATGTCTGTCAACCCGCGGGGAACGGGTCTAACGGGAGCGCCGGCGCTCAAGGACATAAAAGCAGCGGTCGCCGAAGAGGAAGTCGACGGCCGCATACCCCTGGCCGAAATAGTGCGTCAAGACAATTCTTAGGCCGGCCTGCCAGGCAGCGATGAGGTCAAGCCTCTTCTCTTCCCGCCAACTCCTGGTTCCTAGGGGCGCCTCGGCCAAAACGCGCTTGTCATGGAGCTTCAGCCTGGGGCTCATTGGACGGGAGTCGGAGCTGGCCGTCTTTCTTTCCAGGGCCCGGGGCAGGACTGTTTTTTCACAGGTCCCGGAATCTCCCCTTCGTCTCTCCTCGACCCTTTCCTCCCGGATCGGCCATTCTATGAGCAGGCGGTCCGTCGGGATCTTCGGCCCGAGGTTGAGAGCCGAGCCCATCCCATAGAAATTGGGAAGGTAAGTCCGGCAGATGCCGCCCAGAGCGTGGAAATTCAGGTGGGCATTCTTGGCTTGGAGCGGGTCGAACGTCCAGGTGATGCGGCTGTATCCCTGCCTGAGCGCCCAATCCCGCTGAGCCCACTTCAGAGCTTTTCCTATCCCGTATCCTTGGAACTGCGGAAGGACGCCCAGATGATGCGAATGCTGAACCAGTTTCCCTTTGAAAATGGCCGGGAACGAATACACAAATCCGGCCAGTTCTTTCTTGATGAAAGCCCCCAGCAGGATGCCGCCCATCTGTGTCGAGACGCGGTACTGATGGGCGGGAGTGAGATCCCTTTCTGAATGCCCCCAAACCTGCAGCTGGATGTCCGGGAGCCGGCGGCAGTCTTCGATCCCGGTCAGCTCACGGATTCTTATGGATGGAAGATCATCCGGTACCCTCTTATTCATCATCGGCCTCTTCTTCGGAAGCCCACCATATTAGCTTATCCCTCGTCCGGCTTCAAGGCCAGCCGTTTTATGAGCATCGTGCCGTAGGAGCCCCTGGGGAGGACGAAGGAGATGGTCCACTTCGTCCTGCCGGGATGGAGATCGTCGCTTCCCGTACCGAGGACGTGAAGGTCTTCCGGGATGATCAAAGCCTTCCTGAGAAAAGAGCGGAAATAAACCTTCCGGAGCGCTTTCGTCCGAAACAGGCCGAGGGTCAGGCCCTTTTCCTTCAGGATATCTTCGAATAGGAAGCGGGTCAGGTCGTCGGCGAAATCCATTTTGGCGGCAGCGGTGGGGATCTCGAGTGAGACGAGAGAAGCGCGGACTTCCGGGCTGAGGTCATCCCAGAACAGGTAGCCTCCCTCGCGGCCGGGGACCTCTTCGGGGTTAGGGACCTTCCGTTTGACCAGCCGCCGGAGGACCTCGTTCCAGAGATGGGATTGATAGGCGGCGTATTGCATCGACACTTCCTCTTCGGGTATCCGGTGGAGCGCTTGGCCGGCTCCATTGGGATGGCCGTTCAGAAAGCCGAAGATGTTCTTTTCCAGAGGTCCGCTCGCCAGAGTCAGGAGAAGAGGCCAGTCTTGCCAGTTCTTGAAGAG
>DAIPLF010000102.1:1702-4734 GCA_036769375.1 Candidatus Aminicenantota bacterium
TGGATAAGGTCCGGTCCCATCGGCCTGTCCATGAAGCCGCGGGATTCCAGGCTGAAGTCCCTTCCCTTCGTGCTGTGATCCCGGCCGTTCCTGATGGCGATGAATTGGGAGGTCAGCCCGTGCCTGTCCTTCTTGCCGCCGTAAGAGAAGCGGCTGTGGGGCAAGCCGAGCAAGAGAGACAGATGATGGATCAGGTCCAGCGTATTCCAGTGACTTTTGCGGAGGAGATAGACACGGTATTCTCCGTGTTCCCGCAGGGGAAGGTCAGCCCTTTCCTCGACAACAAAATCCTCGGGCGTCGCCTTGATCATCTCTTCAGTCGAGTCGGCCGCGGGGCCCTTCCGGCCCTGATTGTATCAAGGAAGGGGAGGGCGGGCAAACAAAACACCAAGGTTGCACAAAAAGGGCGGTCCATGATAATGTTCGTAACCTGACCGCCGGCCTTGGGGCTGTGGCAGGCGATGAATCTCGGTGGAGGACCGAATGGCTCTAGCAGATAAGGACGAGGTCCTGGCGCTGTTCAAGGAAGCCGATGCTCTGCTGCAAGGCCATTTCAGGCTGACCTCGGGAAAGCACTCGGAGTGGTACTTCGAGAAGATCCGCTTGATCGAAAACCCGGCCGCTCTCAATAAGATCGTCGACCTCCTCGTCGACCGGATCAGAAGCGGGGAAATGGCGTTCGACTATGTCATCTCGCCCGCCTATGGCGCCATCGCCATCGGCTTCCTGACCGCCCTGAAGCTGGGGAAGCGCTTTGCCTTCACGCAGCGGGTGGAAGAAAAGATGGCCTTCCGGCCCGGGTGGACGGGCCTGGTGCCCGGGATGACGGCGATCGTCGTCGAGGACATCCTGACAACAGGCGGCTCGATCCAGGAAGTCGTCACCTGCTTAAAAGAAAAAGGCATCGCGGTGGCCGGGATCTTCGTGCTCGTCGACCGGACCGCGGGAGCGGTGCTCGTCGAAGGTCGACCCATCGGAAGCCTGCTGGCGCTCAAGGTCGAGGCCTACGACCCGGAGTCCTGCCCTTTGTGCCGGGCCGGTGTGCCACTCACCAAACCCGGGGCCTCTGACAAGAAATAGGCGGCTCAAGTCAGGCCTTCCCGCCGGTCCTGACCCGGAGCGGCCGCAGGACCTTCATTTACAGCGCCTTCCATAACCTGTATGATGAATATATATCGGACTTGCGATCGCGGAGGATCGTGAGACTTACCAAATCCTCGGACGTCGCTCCGATGCGGGGGAGGGGTCGTCTTCGGAATTCCAGCGCGATCCAGAAGGAGGCTGAACATGAAACCGACCGAAACCCTAAAAACCGAGCATCGGGCTATCCTCCTGATGCTCAAGGTGGCCGAGAGCGTAAGCCGGAAGCTCGAGGCTGGCGAAAGTGTCCCGGTCAGCGACCCGGCCAGGATCGTCGATTTCATCCAGGGGTTCGCCGACAAGTGCCACCATGCCAAGGAGGAAGACCTCCTCTTCCCGGCCATGGAGAAGGCGGGTGTCCCGCGTCAGGGCGGCCCGATCGGGGTCATGCTCAGCGAACACACCGAGGGACGTGAGTATGTCAGGAGAATGAAAGAAGCGGCGGAGAAGTACGCGGCCGGCGAAAAGGAATCCGGAGTCCGTTTCGCCGAAAACGCCCGCGCCTACGCCGCCCTTCTTTCACAGCACATCCACAAGGAGGACAACATCCTCTATCCCATCGCTGATGCCCGGCTCTCTCTCGAGATCCAGACAGGCCTGGAGAAAGACTTCGAGCGAGTGGAGGAGGAAGTCGTGGGGGCCGGAAAGCACGAAGAATACCACCGGCTGCTGGAGGAGCTTGAAAGGACCTACTGCTAATCTATTGCTCAGCATCATGGAGTCCGACCCGACGGCTAAGTTGACAGCCGGAAAGAGCAGGCGCTTTCGCTTTGCCGCCGCCGGCGCGGTCCTCATGGCTCTCGTCTCGTGCGCCGTCCGCCCGCCCGCTTCCACAACGCTCCCGGCCCCTCCGCGCCCGGCGGAACGGTCCGGCCCCTATGGCACAACGTATGCTCTTTATGATCCGGCGCTCTTTGGACCGGAGCGGCCGCTGGCTGAGCTTGTTGCTTCCTACAAGCTGCGTCTGCAGGATGGGAAGCTCAAGGGAGCGCGGCTTCTGCTCAACAAGGCCCAGCGCCGTCTCGAGCTCTGGGTCGGCCGCGGAATGGTCAAAGCTTATCGAATCCAGCTTGGACGGAACCCGACCGGACCCAAGAGGCGCCGGGGCGATTTTCGCACGCCCGAAGGCACTTACTTTATCTGCGCTCACCGCCCTTCCACGTTCTACTTGGCCCTTTGGATTTCCTACCCGAACCTCAATGATGCGAGCGAAGCCCTCCAAGCGGGCCGGATCACCAGGCGGCAGTATGAGGAGATCGCCGCAGCGCTCAAGAAAGGGGAGTGCCCGCCGCAAGACACGAATCTGGGAGGGCTCCTGTTGCTGCATGGTCAGCTGCCCGAGCACACGGCCAAGGTGGCGCGAGAGCAGCGCCGCCGGCCGGAAGCGCTCCGTTCAGGGCTCCAACTCGGGGATACGGACCCCTCCACGGTCAGGGATTTCTATGACTGGACGGATGGCTGCGCGGCGCTCTTCAACTCCGACATCCGGGAGCTGTATGAATTCATCCCCGATGGCGCTCGGCTGACGATCGTCCCGAACGGCCCCGTGACTCCGCCGCCTGCGCGCTAGGTCTCTTTCCCTACTTGCTTTTCTCTCCCAGGCGGCCCTCAGGAAGGCTGAAAACCACCTTGCCGTCTCCGTCCAGGAACCGGAGCGTCGCCCCGTCGGCAGCGTCGACCGAGATCAGGATACGCGGTTTGCCTTCGGCATCCGCCAGGCTGACCATGGCCTCGTTCTTCTCTGTCCTCCCTACGAACACCCTCTGAGCGCCACCCAACCCTTGCGCCGCTGCGGCCTCCCGGAGCTTCTTCATGGCTTCGGTCCGTTCCGGACCCTCTTTCATGAGCTCGATCTCATTGACCCGGCGGGCGAAATCAGCCAGCGGTGTCAG
>DAIPLF010000102.1:4834-6552 GCA_036769375.1 Candidatus Aminicenantota bacterium
TGGAGATCGTCAGGCGAAGCCTCCCGTCTTTCTCGATGACGTTGATCCTCTCGACGTCGATCTCTTCGAACCGGGCCTTTTGCCTCGGGCCCTTGGCGGCGGCGAAGAAGAGCATCCCGAACAGGAACACTGAGACCACCGCATAAAGCTTGAGAACCCTGAGCTCCATTCGGCTCTTGGCATCCATACCGTTTCCTCCTATTGTCGGGCTGGGCGCCGGGTCCATCCGGACTCGCGCGTTAAGCAGAGAGAGGTCGTCCGCGAAGACAGAGGCTACTTCAGGTAGAGTTCCACGACCGGCACGGTGACGGCCGGCGGCTGGACGGGCAGGCGAAGGATGATAGCGTCGCCCTTTTCTCCCTTCCTCTCTTCCGTGAAGAATCCGATCTCACCCGCGCGGCTCTGGTCGATGAACTGGACCTCGGAAGCGTCGTTGAGGAGCTGGGCATAGGCGACGCGCCCGGCGAATCCGTCGAGATAGAGTGCCCCCATCGGCCACTCGAGGACATGAACGTATATCCGTTTGGCGGTCGGGTTGTAGGTCAGCAGGCAGTTCTGCGGGGTCTTGAACCCATCTGGGGCCTGTGTGCAACCGTAGATCGAGCGGCTGTGGCCCGCCATCCAGGCGCCGATACTCTCCAGCCGTTCCATGGCCCGGCTGTCAAAGGTGCCGCGGGCAGTGGGCCCGACGTTGAGGAGCAGGTTGCCTCCCTTGCTGACCACCTCGATGAGCATCACTACGAGCTGACGGACACTCTTCCACGTCGTTTCATCGCGATGATATCCCCAGGAGCCGGAAAACGTCTGGCAGGTCTCCCAGGGAACTCGTTTGCCGTCCACGGTCAGCCATTCCCGGGGCATAAACTGTTCGGGCGTCCGGTAGTCCCAGCCGCCCGGAACATCGAGGAGGTCGAGACGGTCGTCGACGATAATCTGGGGCTGGAGCTCACGGATCATCCTGAGCAGCTTTTCCGATTGCCAATCGTTCCGCCCCTTGCCGTTTTCGCCGGGGAAGGAAAAATCCATAAAGAGGCAGTCGACCGGCCCGTATTCCGTCAGCAGCTCGCGGACCTGATTGTGCAGGTATTCCGCGTATTTCCGGACATTGCGGTTGGCCGCCGTCTTGCGGAACTCCAGGTTGTTGAACATCGGGTGGAACTTGTCCACGGGATACTCGGGATGATGCCAGTCGATGAGCGAATGGTAGAACCCGACGCGGAGGCCTTCCGCCCGGAAGGCCTCGACCACCGGCTTGATGAGGTCTTTGCCGTAGGGCGTCTTGGTCGCCTTGTAATCGGTGTATTTTGAATCCCAGAGGCAGAAGCCTTCGTGGTGCTTGGTCGTTATGACGAAGTACTTCATCCCGGCGGCCTTGGCCAGCCGCGCCCATTCCTTGGGGTTGTAGAGGTCGGGGTTGAAGTGGCTGAAGTACTTTTGGTAATCCTCCTCGGGGATGGCCTCGTGCTGCTTGACCCATTCGTGGCGGGCCGGCAGGGCATAGAGGCCCCAGTGGATGAACATGCCGAAGCGGGCATCGGTCCACCACTTCATGCGGGCCTCCCGCTGGGCCTCAGTCTCTTGGCTCGGGACCGCGGTTGCCGGCAGGGCGAGCGAAAGGATGAGCAATAAGAGCGAGGCTGTGGCTATTCTCATCGACAGACTCCTTTCTGGGAAACTCTCTCCGTCCCGTGACATTTGGACAGGATATAACACAGGCC
>DAIPLF010000478.1:0-1832 GCA_036769375.1 Candidatus Aminicenantota bacterium
GTGACAATATAGACGACCCCGAGATCCGGTCGCTTCTTCTGCCTGATTTTTCCAAGTATCCGAACATCTGAACTGATGGACGAGAGCCGCCCTCCGCTCTTGCGCATGGAGCGAATCTCCAAGAATTTCGGCGCCACCATCGCTCTGGATGAAGTCGACTTTGACCTGCAACCCGGGGAGGCCCACGCCCTGCTGGGCGAGAATGGAGCCGGGAAGAGCACCCTGATCAAGGTCCTGAGCGGGGCGGTCAAGCCCGACGCGGGAGCCATCTGGCTGGAGGGGAAGAGGTTCGCTCCGGCAGGCCCCCTGGAGAGCCGCCTGGCCGGGATCTCCGTCATCTACCAGGAGCTCAATCTGGCCCCGCATTTGACGGTCGAGGAGAACATCACGCTGGGCAGGGAGTGGCACAAATTCGGCTTTTTGCGGCGCCGGCAGATGCGGGGGAAAGTCCGCGAGGCCCTCGGCCTTGTCCATCACGCCGAGATCCCGCTCGACATTCCCGTTGGACAGCTCAGCGTCGCCGCCCGTCAGATCGTCGAAATCGCCCGGGCCCTGCTCGAGCGGGCCCGGATCCTGGTCATGGACGAGCCGACGAGCTCGCTCACCGGAGAAGACAGCCAGCGTCTCTTCGGCATCATCCGGCGTCTGAAGTCGCAGGGCGTGGGGATCATCTACATCAGCCACTTCCTCGAAGAAGTCCAACAGGTGGCCGACCGCGTGACGGTCCTCAGGGACGGGAAGAAAGCCGGCTCAGGACGCAGGGATGAAGTTTCCCTGGAGAGCATCATCAAGATGATGGTCGGAGGCGAGGTGAAGGAGCTGTTCCCTCAAGTCGCCCATCAAGCGGGAGAAGACGTCTTCGAGTCGGGAGCGCTCAAAGGGAGGAAGATGCCGGCCGCCGTGACCCTGGTCCTGCGCCGGGGAGAGATCCTGGGGATCGCCGGTCTCGTCGGCTCGGGAAGGACGGAGTTCCTGCGCTCCCTCTTCGGGCTGGATTCCATAGAGTCCGGCCGGGTCCTTATGGGCCGGGATGAGGTCCTCAGTGGCGGTCCCCGCCAGCGCATCCGCAAGGGGATCGGACTTCTGAGCGAGGACAGGCAAAGGGAGGGGCTGGCTCTGAGCCGGTCGATCGCCGATAACCTGACGCTCAGCTGCTTTGCGCCTTACGTCCATGCCGGATTCCTGAACAACAAAAAGCAGAAGAAGGCCGCGTGGGAGTGGATCGGCAAAATGAAGATCAGGGCGACGAGCCCAAGTCAGCCCGTGTCCAGCCTGTCCGGCGGGAACCAGCAGAAGGTCGCCCTGGCCCGGCTTCTCCACCAGAACGCCGAGGTCTTCCTCTTGGACGAGCCGACACGAGGCATCGATATCGTCAGCAAGTCGCAGATCTACGAATCCATGGGAGAGCTGGCCTCGCAGGGTAAATCCATCCTCTTTGTCAGCTCTTATTTCCCGGAGCTTCTCGGGGTTTGCGACCGGATCGCCGTTTTCCATCGCGGCCGTTTGATCGACCTGCGGCCGACCGACGAGTGGAACGAAGAGACGCTGCTGGCCGCGGCGACGACCGGAAGGCCGGCAACCCGATGAAAGGACGATGACTATGACAGAAGCCAAGGAAGGGAGCCACCGGATCCGCCTGTTGGTGAATTTCCTGGGCCCCTTCATCGGGCTGTTGCTTGTCATCCTCATTTTTTCGCTTCTCCCGCAGGTCCAGGACCGTTTCCTCCGTCTGGGAAATCTCAAGAGCGTGGCTACGCAGTCCGTGATCGTAGCCCTAGGCGCGCTGGGCATGACCTTCATCATCATCAGCGGAGGCATCGACTTGTCGGCCG
>DAIPLF010000479.1:0-1826 GCA_036769375.1 Candidatus Aminicenantota bacterium
GCTGACCGTCAACATCGACGCCCTGGAGCAGCTGGAGCTGATGCAGGAGGTCAAGAGGCGGGAATTCCCGGACAAGAAGATCCGGGTTTCTGTCCGTTGGAACCCGGGAATCGGGCGGGGATTCAACCCCCGGGCGATCACCGCCGGCTCCCGCTCGACCGACGGCACGCCCATCAAGTTCGGCGTCGAAAAGAGCAAAGTCCTGACCACCCTGAGAAGGGCCTCGACCTTGGGTTTTCTTCCGGTCGGTCTGCACCAGCACCTCGGCTCGGGCTGGGTGGACGAGGATTACGAGGTGGTCGCTGCGGCGGTCGACAGGATGATCACCATGGCCGGCCTGGCGGAGAAGGATGGTTTCCCCCTGGAATTCCTGGATTTCGGCGGTGGCTTCGGACCTCGATACGAAGAACGGCAGAAGGTGTTCCCGGTCCGGAAATATGCCGCCTACATCGCTCGCAAGGTCGCCGAAGCCGCTCTCGGAATCCAGGCAATCGCCGTCGAACCGGGAAAGTACCTGGTGGCCAATGCGGGCGTACTTTTACTGGGAGTGGAATACGTCAAGGAGAGCTATGGTCTGCTCTTCGCCTGCGTGAACTCCGGGACCTACAACAGCCTGCCCAGACCAGCCATTTATCCGCAGGCCCGCCATCACATCGTCAACTGCGGACGCATCTATGACGGGAAGATGAAGCCCGTGACCGTGGCCGGTAACCTCTGCGAAACGGGCGATGTCTTCGGCAAAGAGATCCCCATGCCGGTTCCCCGGCGGGGAGATGTCCTGGCGGTCCTCGGGGCCGGCGCCTACGGCCGAAGCATGGCTTCCAACTTCAACCTGAGGGACATCCCCAGGGAGGTTATCGTCTGAGGATCTCCAGGAGAGATCCCTCCAAATCGGGATAGGAAAACCGGAAACCGGCCTTGAGCAAGGCTTGAGGCAAAACCCTTTGGCCGGAGAGGATGGTTTCCTCGGCCATCTGGCCGAATAGCAGGCGAAGAAGGAACGCCGGCACCGGAAGCCAGGCGGGGCGCCTCATCACTCCGCCCAGAGTCCTGGCGAAACCTTTCATGGTCAGCGGGCCGGGCGCCGTCAGGTTAAAAACCCCTGCCAGGTCCTCCCTCTCGAGAAGGAAACGAATGGCGGCGACCTCGTCCCGGCGATGGATCCAGGACATCCATTGCTTCCCGCTGCCCAGCGGACCTCCCACGAGAAGCTTGAACTGCCGCAGGAATCGCGGCAGGACTCCGCCATCACCATCCAAGACCAGGCCGGAGCGGATAACAACTCGCCTCACTCCGAAGGAGGAGGCGGCGGCAGTGGATTCCTCCCACTCCCGGACCATGCCGGCAAGGAAGCCTCTCCCGGTGGAAGACGATTCATCAAGTTCCTCGTCATTCCGAGCGCCATAGAAGCCGATAGCCGAAGCCTGGATGAGGGTCTTTGGCCTGACTCTTGACTTTCCGATCGCGTCCATGAAAGCCCGGCCGGCTTCAATCCGGCTGCGGAGGATCTCCTGCTTTTTCCTGTCCGTCCACCGGCCCGCTCCGATGTTCTCTCCGGCCAAGTTGATCAGCGCCAGCGCTCCGGAAGCGAGCTCAAGCCATCCGTCGGAGCTCCGGCCGTCCCAGCGCACCAGTCTGGCCCGGCTTCCGAACCCCGCGGCAGCCTTCTGCGGGTCTCGAGTAAGGGCGATGACTTCATTGCCGGATTCGGCCAGGTTCAGGGCTAAGGGCTGGCCGATGAACCCGGTGGCTCCGCTGATGATGACAGATCCACGGCTCATGGCAGGGGCCTCTTTTCCGTCTTTTGCCGCAGATAGAAGATGTCC
>DAIPLF010000103.1:0-6488 GCA_036769375.1 Candidatus Aminicenantota bacterium
TGTCGAATGTCATAGGCGAACGGACGAGCCAGAACCTGGATGCGAACGAAGTCGCCTACAAGGGCGGGAGCGCCGGAATCCTCCGTTAGATCGCTGGGTTGCGCCCTCTGGGTGCATATCAAGCCGGGGCACGAACAACGCGGCCCATAAGGCGGCCACAACGATGACGATCGCCGCTGCGATGCATACCGACCTTTGACTGGGTATAGTTTTGGCCGTCTCAGGGGGAATAATCGGACTATTGGGCCCCCCGACGTTTGCGTGCGGCTCGGGACGCTACCACCGCCCCAGCGAATGACCCTCCCCAGCCGGCCAGAAGAATGATCAGGCCTTGAACAAGAATTACCGGCCATTTTTCATTTATGATCATAAGGATGACCATCACCAGAGGCGCGGCATTCAGCGCCAGCATGATGGGCCAGTCCTTACGAAGGGCATCGGCGTTACCGTGTGACAATCGAAATTGACAAACGAAGAAGTAAGCCGCCATTAAAATGAACGTTATGACAAAGCCCGCGTCCCCCAAGTATTGGCTGGATGCTTCTCCGATAAACATGAACAGGAAGAAGAAAAAGACGCTCAAAATGAAAGCGATGACAATCTTCGGCATATTGCCTCCTTATAATTCTCTATCGCGCCGTTGGGCTCCGGCAGGTCCTGGCCCGCTCTCTTGATATACCGCCGGCCTTCCTCATAAATGTCAAAATCCTCTTTCCCGTCCATGCGGATCCTCTTCTTCTTCCCATCGTCGGTCCGGAAGATCACCAGATAGGCGTGCTCTGAGAGGGTCCAAGTCCTCTTGGCCTCGACGGTCCCGGACCACTCATCGCGGCGATCCCTTTTCCGCTTAGACCAGGGAAATAGGACGAGTAGGATATCCAAGATATCAAGAATGAATGAACTCATGCATGTCCCCCCCACGTGAAATGTCAGTTACTGAGCTTGGGCCGCCAGAGTATTTGGACGATGGAGGAAATAGCTGATCATGAAGAGGAGGCCCACAATAACGAAGGGGGCGCAGATTATGGCGGCGGTCTGAAGGCCTCTCGAGACCGAGTGAGACCTACCGTAATTGAGGCTGTAAACGAACGCAGAGGCCGCCAGCCCGATAAGCGTCATCAGGATGCCGCCGACAAGCTCATGCTTCCAGGCAATGATCAGGACGATGATCAGAACGAACGAGGGGATCATGTGAAGCAGAAAGGCGACGATCTTCTGCCCGAGGCCCGCGCCCTCCGCAAAGGTATCGAGGGCGAACAGGCTGATAAAGGCAATGGCCAGAATACCCAGAATCCGCGCCGCCCACCGGATCGTGGACGCCAGTCGAGGGGATTTGTTTTTCGGGTCTTCCATGCCAACCTCCTTTATTGAGAGATCATAGAATTCGGATCCGACCTGGGTTTTATTGACTTCATATTCTCCAGGGACTTTCCAATCCGGCCCCATCGAACCCCTCCTTTAGGGTCGAGGGAAAAGTAGATGATCCGGGGCCTGGCGACGATATCATTGAGCGCGATGCTGCCCCAATGACGCGAATCCGCGCTGATATCCCGGTTGTCGCCGAGGACAAAGCAGCAGCCCTCCGGGACGGAAATCCTGAAATCATCTCTTGCCGTCCCCTCAAAATAGAGGACCCTATAGGCGCCGGAGTCGCCTTTTTCGTAGAAAGCGATTATTTTCTTGCCATCACTCTCGGCCTCCCGGCCTTCCGGCGGAGGCGTCTCCTGAGAGGTGCACTTTATTCCGTTGACAAAAAGCTCCATTCCCCGCAATTCGATCTCATCTCCGGGAAGCCCGATGATCCTTTTCACAACGCGCAGCTTCTTGTCCCGGGGCAACTTGAAAATGACCAGTTCCCCTCTTCTCAGGCCAAGGTTTTCCGACGAATGGCCGACTCTCCGACCCGCCAGGACAAAATCTCCCGGGAGGATCGTCGGCGCCATGCTCCCGGTTACCTGCCGATAAGGGGAGGCCAAAATCTCGATTTTTTGCCAACCGGCAATCAACGCGAAAACGAGGAAATTCAAGCCAACGATCAGGAGGATGTAGACATAGAGCTTGTTATATATTTTCAGCCTGTAGTTTCTCTCTGAACGTTGGGCCTGCTTCCAAGCGTCGAGCGCTGCCCAAACGGATATGCCAGGATCCGCGATAAGGAAAAGAGCGAACAGAACGATCAGAATCTGGTCTGGCCCCACGACACTCAATTGGAACAAGAGAAAGGGAACGATGAGCGAGGCCGTGAAAAAGAGGATCCCCTTTCGCAGTTTTCCGTTATAGACCTGGCCCATCCCGGTCAAAAGGAACGAAAGAGCCAGGGCAAAGAGGGGTTTTCGCTCGCGGAACACGCTATCCCGTTGCATGGATCACGACCTCGGCAAAGAATCTGATGACCCTCAGCAAGCCAAAAACCAATCCGATGCCCACCAGCCCCCATTGGATGGCTCTCGAAAAGAAGATCCTTTCCCAGAACGGAAACCGCCCTGCCAGAGGAATACTTACTCTTAGCTGTTCGGCTTCTATTTGTCTGACAACCCTGTCCGCGAAGCCCTCCGGGACATCCGTTTCCATCGCATTCCGGACAAGGGAATCCAACGTCTCGAACTGAGCCGCGGTTTCGGAACAGACGCGACACGAAAGGACGTGTTCTTGATCCTGCACGCTCAGCCCTCTCCCCCAGGCGATATCCTCTTGGATCAGATTGCAGGGACGCGGCAGATCACTCAAAGCACATTCTCCCCTTCAAGAATTTCTCTCAAGATCTGTTTTCCCCGAAAGACACGGGATTTGATGGTTCCCACGGGGCAACTTTCGATCTGGGCGATCTCTTCGAGCGAAAGATCATCGAAATAGGAAAGGACAACCGCCGTATGGAATCTTTCCGGAAGCCGGCTTATGGCCTCCCGAACCCGGGATTTGAGCCTGCGCAGTTCAAGGATCTCCTGAGGGCCTTTTTCATTTTTTCCATACTCTCTATCCCTGAGTCCGCCGGATCGCTCTTTCCTTGGGCCGGCCTTCGCCCTTTCGTTGAGGGCCAGATTGCGGGCGATCGTCATGAGCCAGGTCGAGAAGGCGGCCCCCCTTTCAGGGTCAAAACGGTCGATATTTCGGTAGGCCCGCAGGAATGTTTCCTGGGCCAGATCCTCACGGACCTGTTCGGGAAACGGGAAATTCTTCAGATAGAAGAAAACCATCCGCTGGTAACGAAGGACAAGGATCTTGAAGGCTTTCGGGTCTCCCTGAGCGGATTGTTCGACAAGAAACCTGTCATCCATGAACTCTGCGTTTTCCCCTTCCATAGCATTATACCGTTTGAACCGCAAAAAGTTCCGCGGTTATCAGCAAGGTCTTCGCAACCCCGTATTCTTGACACCCGCCCGGGGCCGGATTATGCTTTGTTTACGGCTCGAGGTGTTGATCTTGAGCGCAATGCCGGCCCGTTCCATGCCCAACGAAAAAGGACGATCCCTGTCCGTCGGACGTTCTCGACGCGGGAGGCCATCCGGAAAAAACTGGCAAGATGGGACAACGCTTGCGGGGTGAAGGACGGCGCACGCCTCTAAGGGGAACATCATGAAAACGATCGTTATCATCGGATCGGGCTTGGGCGGGCTCACGGCCGGCAACCTCTTGGCGAAGAAAGGGCATAAAGTCACGATCTTCGAGGCCCAGAAAACACCGGGAGGCTACACCGGCGGTTTCCGGCGCGAGGGGTTCTATTTCGAAAGCGGGACGCTCGCCTTCGAATCTTCCGCCCAGGTTTTCCGGGCCATGAAGGAGATCGGCGTCTTCGACAAGATCGAGTTCGTGCGCCAGAAGTTACACATCATGGCGGTGGAGATGAACGGCGTCTGTTCGAGCTACCAAGATTTCAAAAGCCTGGCCTATCGTTCGTACCCCGGGGAGAAGGAGACGCTCGACCGCTATCTCGGCGAGGCCGACAAGATGATCCGGGCCATGACAGGGATCATGGCGCCTCGCGGAGTCGCCGGGTTTATGTACCTTTATCGCAAGTACTCGAAGATCACCGTTACGGACTTGAACTGCCGGCGAGAAGATCTGGAATAGAGCCCTTCCCTCATAATGAAAGGATATTCCCAGCAGGCAAGGGGTGTCAACGTGAAGGTATCGGCGATGCCCGAAGGTCCTACGAGCTTAGCGCTCGGGGCCTGTCAAGCCGTGCCGGAATCGGGGCATTTCCTCTCGATGGCGTCCACGTCGTTCGCTTCGTCGAGATACTCGGGGACAAAATCGGGCGCAATGCAGAGGCTCACTTTTCGACGCGCGATGCGGTGGATGTTGAGGAGGTTTCGGGCCGAGATATTGTCCGTTGTGCTGTTCTTCCCGCTCGTGCCGCAGGCCAGCATCAGCGACGGGCGCAGGCGGTTATAGGTCCCGCCGAGCGCGCCTTGGGAGGCGGGCGTGTTGACCAGGATCCTCCCAGCGTTCATGGTCGACGCGAAGTGACGGATCCTCTCCTCGTTGTTGGAAAAGATGCTCGCCGTATGCCCCAACCCGCCATGCCCGTTGATTTGGCGGCACAGGTCGATGGCGCTATCGAAACCGTCGGCCACATAGAATGCGAGGATCGGAGCGAGGATCTCCATGGAGAGCGGCGTGTCGGGGCCGACGTCGTCGAGGGGCGCGATGAGCACGCTGGTTTCGTCAGGGACCTCGATGCCGGCCATCCGGGCGATCTTGGCCGCGGGCTGCCCGATGACCTCCACCCGCATGACCTTCTGATCCTTGCCAAACGCCACGGCCCCGAGCTTCCGGGTCTCCTCCTTATTGAGGATATGGGCCCTTCGCTTCCCGAATTCGAGGAGGATCTCGTCGGCATGGGAGCGGTTGGCAACGACCGCCTGCTCGCTGGCGCAGACGGTCCCATAGTCAAAGGTTTTGGATAGTATGATCTGCTCCACGGCAAAGGGCACGTCGGCGGACTTGCCGATATAGACGGGCACGTTTCCCGGGCCGATGCCGATCGAGGGATTCCCGCTTCGCGCGGCGGCCTTGACAAGCGAGACCGACCCGGTCGCCAGGATCATGGCGGTTTGCTTGTGGGCCATCAGCTCGAGAGCCTCCTCCTTCGTCGACCGCTTGATCCACTGGATACAATGCTCCGGGGCCCCCGCTTCGAAGGCCGCTTGGGCGCAAATGCGGGCCGCCTCGACCGAGCATTTGGCGGCCGAGCCGTGCGGGCGGATGATAATGGGATTCCGCGATTTCATGGAAATCAGGATCTTGAAGAGGACCGTCGATGTCGGGTTCGTGATGGGCGTTATCGCGAGTATCGGACCGAGCGGCGCGGCGACCTCGACGACCTCTTGGCTCTTGTCCTCGGCGATGACGCCGACGGTTCTAAGGCTCTCGATATCGCGAAAGACGTAGCGGGTCGCTATGACGTTCTTGATGACCTTGTCTTCCCAACGGCCGAGTTGGGTCTCTTCCCAGGCCTGCTTGGCCAAGCGGACCCGGCTGTTGAAGCCCGCCCTATAGACAGCGGCGACGATGCGGTCTGTTTGCTCCTGGGTCAAGCGGCGGAAGGCGTTCGCGGCAAGGACTGCTTGGGCCATCACGCGGTCGATATCCAGGCCAGGGGTCCGGTAGCCGTCGTCGGCATCAACCCTTTCTGGGGTCCGGCCAGATTCCATCTATCTCTTTCCGATAGAAATAATATGTAATCTTAACAAAGGCGGCCGCGTCTGTCAACGCGGGCTCAGCGCCTCCCTCCCTCACCTCGTTGACATATAGATTTTATAGTTTTAGTATAGTTTTAGAACGCAGCCATTCGGAGGTGAGACATGAAGACCGCCGGCGACATCATCGCGGCCAACAGTCAGGAAGTCTGGTCGATCTCTTCCAAGGCCACCGTCTTCGAGGCGCTGAAGGTGATGAGCGATAAGAATATCGGCGCCCTTCCGGTCCTGGACAGCGGAAAAAGAGTGGTTGGCATCGTTTCGGAAAGGGATTACGCCCGCAAGGTCGTCCTCCTGAGCAAGACATCATTCGACACCCCCGTCGCGGACATCATGACTCCGGCCTCTCAAATGGTCACAATCCAGCCGGATGCCTCACTGGTGACGTGCATGGCGCTGATGACCACCCACCACATTCGTCATCTGCCCGTCTTCGCCAAGGAGAGGCTGATCGGGATCATCTCCAGCCGTGACGTGATCCAGGCCGTCATCCAGGAGAGGAACAAGGTTATCGACAACCTGCAGGACGCCTCCAACACCCTTTTCGTTCAGGGCTTTGATGACCTTATCGCCGGCTGGAAGGGCTAGGCCGGGATGGGGACTCCCGCCGTAGAATATCGAGAATTCATTTGACGCTCCTGTGACATTCGGGAGTCAAAAAAAGCTCACTCCGGCATAGGCTCTGTTAAACCAAAGAACTCAGGAAAACCAAGAAATACCAGGGGAAAAGACTGGCGCGCCTGGAGGGACTCGAACCCCCGACCCGCTGCTTAGAAGGCAGCTGCTCTA
>DAIPLF010000480.1:0-1816 GCA_036769375.1 Candidatus Aminicenantota bacterium
GATACAGGAAGGGCATGACCAAGATGGAGCACTGGGACCCGATGTACGAAGACACGATGAACCTGCTGGCCAAGCTCCCGGCCATCTCTGCCTACATCTACCGCCGAAGCTACAAGGGCGACCAGCACATCCCGGCCGACCCGAACCTCGACTGGGGCGGAAACCTCGCCCACATGGTCGGCGTCGAGCAGCCGGCTTTCAAAGAGCTGATGCGGCTCTATCTCGTCATTCACAGCGACCACGAGGGCGGCAATGTCTCGGCGCACACCACCCACCTCGTCGGCTCTGCGCTGTCTGATGCCTACTATTCCCTGTCCGCCGGCATGAACGGCCTGGCCGGCCCGCTCCACGGACTGGCCAACCAGGAAGTCCTCCGCTGGATCATGGACCTGATGAAAGAGCTCGGCGGCGTCCCCACCAAGGACCAGCTGGTCAAGTACATCTGGGACACGCTCAACGCTGGAAAGGTCGTCCCCGGATACGGACACGCCGTCCTGCGCAAGACCGACCCGCGGTATGTCGCCCAGAGAGAGTTCGCCCAGAAGCACCTCCCCGATGACGACATCTTCAAGGTCGTCAGCGCGGTCTATGAAGTCGCGCCCGACATCCTGACCAAGCACGGCAAGACCAAGAACCCGTGGCCCAACGTGGACGCCCACAGCGGCTGCCTGCTCTGGCACTACGGCGTCACCGAGTACGACTTCTACACCGTGTTCTTCGGCGTCTCCCGCGCCTTGGGAGTCCTGGCCCAGCTGATCTGGAGCCGCGCCCTCGGCCTGCCGATCGAACGGCCGAAGAGCGTCACGACAGAATGGATCGACGCCCAGATCAAGGCCGCGGCCGCGCCCAAGCCGTAGTCTGCTTCAAGTCGAAAAGGCACGAACTCAGGGGGGCGGCTCTCTTCGGAGAGTCGCCCCTCCATTCTTTTTATTTCGTCATGACGAGTCGGCGCAGAGGGCTGAGTGTCTCCTTCGCTGAGATGTCTCCGTCAGCTGACGCATCGCCATGACAATTAAGGGAGCATACTCGCATGGAACGCAAGATCGGACTCATCGGCTGCGGCACCGTCGGGTTGGGTCTGCTGGAGATCCTTGACCGAAAGCGCGATTTTCTCAAAGAGGTCTTTGGTTTTGAGCCCCGGATCGTCGCCATCTCCGATAAGCTCAAGGGCTCGATCCTCGTCCCCGACGGGATCAAGATCAGGAGGCTGTTCGCCCTCCTCGAGGGAGGCGGGAGAATCGAGCAGTATTACGGGGAAGGCAACACGGCCGAACTGCTCAATCCCTTGGACATGATCGAACAATGCGAGGCCGATATTGTCGCCGAGCTCACCTATACCGACATCAAGACCGGCGAGCCGGCGACGGGCTACATCAAGAAAGCCCTCCGATCGGGTATGCATGTCGTCACCTCGAACAAGGGGCCCGCGGCCCTGCACTATCACGAGCTCAGCCAGCTGGCGAAGAAGAACGACCTCTTTTTCCGGATCGAAGGGACGGTCATGAGCGGGACGCCTGTCTTCAGCCTGTGCGAGAGCGGCCTGGCGGGCAACGAGATCCGCGAGATCAAGGGGATCCTCAACGGCACCACCAACTTCATCCTGTCCAAGATGGAGCTTGAGGGCATGGAATATGCCGAGGCCCTCGCCCTCGCCCAGAAGCTGGGTTACGCGGAGGCCGACCCGACAGCGGACGTAGAAGGCTATGACGCGGTCGCCAAGATCGTCATCCTGTCCAACGTCCTTCTCGACGGGGAACTGAAGCCGGATGATGTCAAGCGAGAGGGGATCACGGCCCTGAACCGGGGGATGGTCATG
>DAIPLF010000104.1:0-6435 GCA_036769375.1 Candidatus Aminicenantota bacterium
AATGCCCACCGGGTGAACCAGGGCCTGGGCCTGATCTATCCGCCGCGCGAAGACCGGGACGCCGATTTCTATTTCATCCACCATGAGGACGAGGAAAAGTCCTTTCAGGCCATCATGAACCTTTGCTGTTTCCACATCCCCCAAAAGATGTCCCTGCCGCCCCTCTCTTTGCAGATCCAGGTCATTAGCCCGATGTACAGGGGCAAGTGCGGAGTGGACAACCTCAACGCCGAGCTGCAGGCGCGCCTCAACCCCTGCTCGGACGGGCTCAAGGTAGGGACGAGGGAGTTCCGCGTCCGGGACAAGGTCATGCAGGTCAGGAACAATTATGATAAGGAAGTTTTCAACGGCGATATCGGGCAGATCGTCCACATCGACAAAACAAACTTCCGGCTGGTGGTCGATTTCGACGGCCGCCAGGTCGGTTTCGAAAAGGACGAGTTGAACGACATCACCTCCGCCTACGCCGTTTCCGTGCACAAATCCCAGGGCAGTGAGTACCAGGCGGTGGTCATGCCTCTCATGACGCAGCATTTTATCCTGCTTCAGCGGAACCTCTTCTACACCGCCCTGACCAGGGCGAAGAAGCTCAGCGTCGTCGTCGGCTCCTACAAGGCGCTCTACATCGCTATCAAGAACGACAAGCCGGTCCGCCGCAACGGCGTCCTCATGGAAAAGCTGGTCCAGGGATTTCCCGCGCTGCTGCGCCAGCCTTGATTTTTGGCCATAGGTTTATCTATCATGACGGGAGTGAGGAGGTTCAGGTGAAAAAGCCGATTCCCATGACTTTGTCTGTATGTCTCTTGATACTGATCGTCTCCCTGCTTGTCGCCGAAACCCTTACCGTCAAGGTCCAATCGACGAGTCTCCGCAGCACCCCGAAGTTCTACTCTTCGGCCGTCCAAACGCTCAGCGCCGGTCAGAAGCTTGAGAAGATCGCGGCCCAGGACGGCTGGATCCAAGTGAAGACGTCCGGAGGTGTCGTCGGATGGGTCCACTCGAGCGCCGTCGAGGTCCCCAAGTTCGACCTCATGGCCTCGAATAAGGGCCTCAAGACGCAGGCCTCGGCCAGCGAAGTCGCCCTGGCCGGGAAAGGCTTCAACAAGCAGGTCGAAGAAAGCTACCGGGCCAAACACAAGGACGTGAGCTTCGCCTGGGTGGACAAAATGCTGCAGATCAAGATCGCGGCCGCCAAGATCGAGGAGTTCATGAAAAAGGGGAAGCTGGGCGAGTTTGGAGGTGGCCGATGAGCGGACACAAGAGAATTGTCCTGGTCCCTATCGCTTCTCTGGCTATGCTCTTCCTCGCCTCCTGCGCGGCCGTCCAGAGCGGCGCTGATATCCTGGCCGGCGCGGGCCAGATCTCGGAGAGCGACCGGCAGTCGATCGTCAAGACGAGCCAGGCCGTGAGCGCGACTTTCTCGCAGATCACCGAGGAGCAGGAGTACTATATCGGACGCAGTGTCGCCGCTCTCATTCTTGCTCAATATCCGGCTTATGATAATCCCGCCCTGAATACCTATATCAATACGCTGGGTCAGGTGATGGTATACTCCTCAACCCGGCCGGAGATCTACGCCGGGTATCATTTTCTGGTGCTGGACACCGAAGAGGTCAATGCCCTGTCCGCGCCGGGCGGGTTCATCTTCATCAGCAAGGGCCTGATCCGGCGCTGCAAGAACGAGGAGATGCTCGCCTCGATCCTGGCCCATGAAGTGGGACACGTCTGCTCCAAGCATGGGCTGCAGGCCATCAAGAAATCCCGGCTGGTGGATGCCTTCCGGGTCATCGGGACAGAGGCCGCCCGCCGCTATGGCTCGGAAGAGCTGGCCCAGTTGACGACAGCCTTCGAGGGCGCTCTTGGCGATATCGTCGAAACCCTTGTCGTCCGTGGCTACGACCGCAAATACGAGCATGAGGCGGACGAGCTGGCTGTCAATTTCGACGTGACTGCGGGCTACTCTCCCAAGGGGCTGACGGATTTCCTCCAGACCATGATCGGGGACACGACCACCGCCTCCGCAAAAGGCTGGTTCAAGACCCATCCCTCCGCCGAGCAGAGGATGGAAAAGGTGAAGAGCCGGATCGGCTCCCTTTCATCTGTCCCGGTGGAAGCCTCGGTCCGCACCAAGAGGTTCGAACAGAGTGTTGCGAAATTGATATAGAGCGGCAGCCGGTCGATCATGCCCAATGGCTCGGAATTGCTTCGACGCAAAAGGCTTGTCCGCGGCCTCTGGGTTGGACTCGGCGCATTTGCTCTTTCGCTTCTTCTCTATGGTCTCAACTTGGTCCGGCCGCTGGAATGGAAGTCCTGGGACGCCAGGTTAAGGCTGATGGCCCGGCCGGAGCGGGCCAGCCAAGATATCGTTATCTTCCTTATCGACCAATACAGCCTCGATTTTTTCGAAGATCAGCAGGGGGTGCCCTGGCCGTGGCCCCGTCAGATTTATTCCGCCGTGATGGATTACCTCAGAGCCGGCGGAGCCAAGGCGGTTTTTTTCGACCTCTTTTTTACCGAGAGCTCCCGGGCCGGCGTCGAAGATGATCATGACATGGCCCGGGCGATGGAGCGCTCGGGGAACGTTTTCCTGGCTCTATCGCTCAGTCAGCAGAAGGAAGAATCTTGGAAGGCTGCTCCAGCCTCGGCGCTGGAGCCTTTTAGCCTGGCCATAACAGACTTGCCCAAGGCTTCGTATCCGTCTGCCCGGTCTGCCGGCTTACCCATTGACGAGTTGATCGGGTCTGCCCGGGGCGCGGGGAACGTCCTTTTCGTTCCCGACGAGGACGGCATTTTCCGCCGCCTGCCGCTGGCCGAATCCTACGAAGGCCTCCTCGTCCCCTCCATTTCCGTTTCCTTGGCGAAATTTGTTACAGAGAGCCAGAAGCTTTCTCAGGTTCCTGTCGATTCCTCGGGCCGGATGATCATCCGCTACCACGGCCCGTCCGGAACCTACAAGAGCATCTCCATCGCCTCCATCATCAACTCCTGGGCTCAGATCGAGGAGGGCAAGGAGCCGCAGGTGCCCCCGTCGGAGTTCTCCGGAAAAACCGTCCTCATCGGCGGGAGCGCTCCGGGGATTCTCGACAACAGGCCGACACCCCTGGGCGGTGTCACCCCGGGTGCGGAAATTCACGCCACGGTCCTGGACAATCTCTTACGAAAGGACTTTGTCAGAGTCCCGGTGCTGGCCGTTTTCCTGGCCTTCCTGCTCATCGTCTCGCTCTTTACCGCGGTCGGGGCATCGGCGCTCAGAAAGATCTGGCAGCTCATCATCCTCTTTGTCTTCTGTCTGGCGCTTCCCTGCGCAGCCGTCTGGCTGGCCTTTCGCTCCGGGTATTGGCTGGACTTTGTCATCCCGGAATTCGCGGTTGTTGCCGGGTTTATCGGGGCCTCACTCCTGAACTACAGCTTCGAGGGAAGGCAGCGCCGCTTCATTAAAAGCGTCTTCCGGCATTATCTGAGCCCGGACGTCATCGAGAGGGTCATCCAAAACCCGGCGCTCCTCCGGCTCGGCGGGGAGAAGCGGGAGATCACCTCGTTTTTCTCCGACGTCGCCGGCTTCACCGCGATCTCTGAATCCCTTACCCCCGAGGACCTGGTCAACCTTCTCAACGAGTATCTCTCCGAGATGACCGACATCATTCTTGCGAGCGGCGGGACTCTGGACAAGTATGAGGGAGACGCGATCATCGCCTTCTGGAACGCGCCCCTCGACCAGCCCGACCATGCGTTGAGGGCCTGCCGGGCCGCCCTGGGCTGCCAGAAGCGCCTCGGCGAGCTTCAGCCCCGTTTCCAGGAAAAATACGGCCGGTCGGTGGCCGTGCGGATCGGGCTGAATTCCGGGGCGGCGGTCGTCGGGAACATGGGTTCGACGCGGCGCTTTGATTACACGGCGATGGGGGATACCATCAACCTGGCGGCCCGTCTGGAGGGCGCCTGCAAACAGTACAAGGTCCCTGTCCTCATCGGAGAGGAGACCTTCCGGCACGTCCAAGGCGAAATCGTGGCCCGCGAGGTCGACATCGTCCGGGTTGTCGGCAAGGCGAAACCCGTCACTGTCTATGAGATCATCGCCGAGAAATCCGGCCTTTCTCCGGCTGATAGTGACCGGCTCAAGGCCTATAACGAGGCCAGGGAGGCGTATAGACGCCGGGATTGGCAGGAGGCCGAGGGTCTTTTCGGCAAGATCGAGGGAGATGCGTTGTCCGCCGTCTATAGAGAACGCTGCCGCGCCCTGACGCAGTCACCCCCGCCTGGGGATTGGGACGGCGTCTTCGACCTCAAGAGCAAGTAGGAGGGAGCCGACATGGAGCTTGAATTCTGGGGCGTCCGGGGGTCGATCCCGGCTTCGGGCCGGGGGGTAGCAAAGTACGGAGGCCACACTCCCTGCGCTTTGCTCAGGTCATCGGCGGGTGGGCTCCTTGTCATCGATGCGGGGACGGGGATCAAGCAGTTGGGCGAGAGGCTGATGACCGGGTCCGGAAAAGCGGCGCTCAAGGTCCACATCCTGATCACCCATTTCCACCTCGATCACATCACCGGCCTCCCGTTTTTTGCACCGCTCTACGCGCCCCAGGCCGCCATCACGTTTTATTCACCTCTCGCGGCCAAGGAGACGGAGAAGCTCCTCGGCGGTCTCCAGGCGGGCCGCTATTTTCCGGTGGCCTTTAAAGAAACGGCCTCCCGGAAAAAATTCCTGAAGGCGGCTGAAGCCGGTTTCTCCGTGGGGAAATTCCGCGTATCCTATTGCCCCCTGAACCACCCCCAGGGGAGTGTCGCTTACCGGATCGAAGAAGGCGGCCGGAGCGTTATCTTCGCCACGGACACCGAGCCCCCTGAGAACGGCATCGATGAACGGCTGGCCGCTTTCATCCACGGGGCAACCTATTTTATTTGTGATGCCACGTTCACTCCTGAAGAGTACCGGATTAGGCAAGGCTGGGGGCACAGCACTTGGCGCGACGGCGTCAACCTGGCCCGTGCGGGAGGAGTGAAGAACTTGGTGCTCTCTCACTTCAACCCGGACCATGACGACGCCCGGATCGCCGGGATGGTTCAGGTGGCCAAGAAGGAATTCCGAAAAACGTACGCCGCCCGCGAAGGGTGGACCGTGAGGGTCGATGATGAATAACAGCGCTTCTGCTCAAAACCTGACTCTGGTCGAGCTCGGAGTCCTTATCGCTGCGATACTTGCGGCCGCAGTGCTCTTTTTTCTCCTTAAGACGGCCTTCATAAGGCTCCGCCGTCCACCAGAAGCGGCCGGAAGCTCCCTTCTTTCCCGGGTGATTGCGCCGCTCATATTCCTGCTCGTCGCCTTGGCCCTCAAGCTGAATTTTTTGGCGAGCGCTTTCGGGTTGGGCGCCCGATTCACTCAATTTGTTGATGCCGCGATCGTCTTTCTGGCTATTCTTTTGGCCATCCGTCTTATAGACGGCTGGCTGCTCTACCGGCATGAGAGAAAGCGCGTCCCGTTCCCCCTCCCCGGCGTCCTTCACGGGTTTATCCTCATAGTGCTGTACCTTATTGTCTTATTCGCCGTGTTCAAGGGGACCCTTGGTGTCAACATCACCCCCTTCCTGGCGACTTCGGCCATCTTCACAGCCATCATAGGCTTAGCCCTCCAGGGCGTTCTGAGCAATGTCCTGGCCGGGATATCGCTGAACCTGACCAAGTCGTTCAGCCGCGGCGATTGGGTCAAGATCGGCCCTCACGAAGGGGTTGTGCAGGACACCAACTGGAGGGAGACTCTGATCCTCGACCGAACCTATAACGTCGTTGTCATCCCCAACAACACCGTGGCTTCGGAGATGATCGTCAACTTCGCCCGTCCCGACCACAAAACGGCGCTGACCATTCCGCTCAAGGTCAGCGCAGGAGCCGCGCCGGCAGTCGTGCTGGACGCCCTGCTCCAGGCCGCGCGCGAGGTGCCTGAAGTCATCGCCGCACCCGCACCTCAAGCGTACATCATCAGCCACGACAACTTCGGCATTACCTATTTGGTTAAATTCTGGGTGACCGATTTTGCCCGCAAAGACCCGATAATGGGGGATGTCGCCCGGCATATCTGGTACAAGTTCAAGCGGGAAAAGGTAGACGTCCCGGTGGCTTTCGGTGAGGGCATAAAGGGAGTGGTCGGGGCCGTCGCCGCCGCGAAAGGGATGGAGGCCGAAACCGGGGAAAAAGAAGAGACGTTCAGGGATTTGCTCCGCTCGAACCTTCTTCGCTATCAAGAGGGCGAGAAAAAAGGCCAGCTTCTGGTCCCGGAGGAGGAGGTCCGACGGCTGGCTGAGACCGTATGCCGCCGCAGATACACCCGGGGAGAGGTCCTCTTCCGCCAAGGGGAAAAAGGGGAGAGCTGTTTCATCGTGGCCGAGGGAGCGCTGAAGGGCGAGATCATTTATGAGGAGAAGGGGAAGCGATTTACCTCGGAGTTTC
>DAIPLF010000105.1:0-3461 GCA_036769375.1 Candidatus Aminicenantota bacterium
AATGCCGAAGAGGGGACTCGAACCCCTACTCCCGTGTACCAGGAACTAGCCCCTCAAGCTAGCGTGTCTACCAATTCCACCACTTCGGCAATCCGCCGGGAGGGTGCCCGGTATTTCCTTATTTAATATCCGGGGAGGTCGGTTTCTTTTCCGGCTCTTGTTTCTTCGTTTCAGGCTGTTGCGGCTGGGGGGTCTGGGTGGCGGACTTCGCCGCCGGCTCCTCTTTTTTGGTCTCCACGGCAGCTGGAGCTTCCTTTTCACCGCTGACCACGGAGCGGTCGCCCTTGGCTGAGAGGATCCATAACCCCATCGAAGTCAGCATGAAGACGATCGCTCCGATGGTCGTGATCTTGCCCAGAAGGGTCGCCGCCCCCCGCGGTCCGAAAGCCGTCTGGCTTCCGCCGCCGCCAAAAGCCCCGGCCAGGTCGGCCGCTTTGCCCGATTGGAGCAAGACGGCGATGATCAGGACAATACAAACCAGGACATGGATGGCAGTTAGTAAACTCGTCACTTCTTTTCCTTATAAGCCCTTATGGCCTCTCGCGTAATCTGGATGAACGACTCAGCCTCCAGCGAAGCGCCGCCGATCAGGAACCCGTCGATGTTTTTTTCGCTCAGCAGGGCAAACGAGTTTGCCGGCTTGACCGAGCCGCCGTAGAGGATTATAGCACACTCGGCCGGCCCAATTCCATACGTGAGGGCCAACTTCTCCCGGATATGGGAGTGGACCTCCTCGGCCTGACCCGGTGAAGCCGTCTTGCCGGTGCCGATCGCCCAGACGGGCTCGTAGGCGATGACGATGGACTTCAACTCCCCGCCGCCGATGCCCTCCAGCCCGCCCCGGATCTGCCGGGTTATGACATCCATGGTTTCTCCGTGCTCCCGTTCCACCAGGGTTTCGCCCAGGCAAAAAATCGCGAAAACGCCTGATTTCAGGGCCGCCTTGATCTTTCGGTTGACGCCCTCGTCCGTCTCCCCGAAAGACTGCCGCCTCTCGGAGTGCCCGATGATCACATATTGACACCCGGCATCCCGGAGCATCGGGGCCGAGACCTCACCAGTGAAGGCCCCCTTTTCTTCCCAAAAAAGATTTTGGGCGGCCAGCTTTACAGAGCTGTCCTCAAGGGTCTTTTTCACCTTGCTCAGTGCGGTAAAAGGAGGAGCCAGGACGATTTCTGCCTCCGGGAGGTCGGCGCACGCTTTGACAATCGACTTGGCCAACGCCTTGGCCCCGGAGATGGTCAGGTTCATCTTCCAGTTGCCGGCAATGAAGGGCAGTTTCTTTGACATGATGACTTTTCCTGCGGACTAATTGAGGGCTTCGATCCCGGGCAGTGTTCCCAAAGCCAGGTACTCGAGGGAGGCGCCGCCTCCGGTGGAGATATGGGTGATCCGGCTGCTGACCCCGGCCTTTTCGAGGGCGGCTATGGAATCCCCTCCGCCGACGATCGTCGTCGCCTTTGCCGCGGCAACAGCCGCGGCGATCCTCATCGTGCCCTGGGCAAACTTGTCGATCTCGAAAACCCCCAGGGGACCGTTCCAGACGACCATTCTGGCAGCGGCGATGATGGCGGCATACTTTTCTGCGGTTTCGGGTCCGATGTCGACCGCCATCCGGTCGGCCGGGAAAGGGAATGACGAAGCGATCTGGGTAGCCGCATCGCCATCCAACGCCGCCGCCAGCAGATGGTCGGATGGGAGGACGAGGTCAACCTTCGCCGCTTGAGCCTTCTTCAGGATCTCCAGGGCCAGCCCTGTCTTGTCCTCTTCGACAAGCGATCGGCCGACATCGTATCCCTGGGCCTTGAAGAATGTGTAGGCCATGGCTCCGCCGATCAGGATGTGATCCGCTATGCCGAGAAGGTTTTGGATAACCGGGATCTTATCTGAGACCTTGGCCCCTCCCAGGATGACGACATAGGGCTTTTCGGGCGAATGGACAGCCCGCCCGAGGTATTCCACCTCTTTCTGGAGAAGATAGCCGGCTGCCTTTTCCTTGACGAAATGGGTGATGGCCACGATGGATGCGTGGGCGCGATGGCAGGCGCCGAAGGCGTCGTTGACAAAGACATCGATCCCCTCGGCCAATTTCCGGGCGAACCCTGGGTCATTGACGGTTTCCTGTGCCTCGAAGCGGACGTTCTCGAGGAGAAGGGCCTGACCCTCTCCAAGTTCCCTTTTGAGCCGTTCGACTTCGCCGCCGACCACCGCCGGCGCCAAAATAACCTGCTTGCCGATGAGCTCGCCGAGTCTCTCAGCCGCCGGCCGCAGGCTCAGCTTGGGGTCAACCTTTCCCTTGGGCCGCCCGAGATGGGAGGCGATGACCAGCCTGGCCTTTTGGGACAGAAGGTATCTGATCGTCGGAAGAGAGGCCCGTATCCTGGTATCGTCGCGGATCTCTCCTTTGTCAGTCAGCGGGACGTTGAAATCCACCCGGAGAAAGACCGTTTTCCCGGAAAAGGAAATATCTTCGAGCCGCTTCATCGCGCTCACCGGGAGATGTACTTGATGAGGTCGCGCAACCTGCAGGAATAGCCCCACTCGTTGTCATACCAGGCCAGCACCTTGACCAGGTTCTCGTCGACCATCTTGGTGTATTCGATGTCCACGATAGCGGAGTGCGGATTGGACATGAAATCGACCGAAACGAGAGGCTCTTCGGTGTAAGTAAGGATGCCCTTGAGCTTTCCCTCAGCGGCTTTTTTAAAGGCGGCGTTGACCTCTTTTTCCGTCGTTCTCTGCTTGAGCAACGCCACCAGGTCCACGAGCGAGACGTTCGGCGTCGGGACGCGGATGGAGATCCCGTCGATCTTCCCCTTGAGCTCAGGGAGGACCAGGCCGACGGCTTTGGCCGCTCCTGTCGTCGTCGGGATCTGGGAGATGGCCGCGGCGCGGGCCCGGCGCAGGTCTTTGTGCGGCTGGTCAAGGATGCGCTGGTCGTTGGTGTAGGAGTGGATGGTCGTCATGAAGGCCTTCTCGATGCCGAAGGCCTCTTGAAGGACCTTGGCCACCGGAGCCAGGCAGTTGGTCGTGCAGGAGGCGTTAGAGAGGACGTGATGTCTGGCCGCATCATAGGTCATTTCGTTGACGCCCAAAACGATGGTCGCGTCGGGGTCCGAAGCGGGAGCGGAAAAGATGACTTTCTTGACGCTCCCTCTCATATGCCTGAGCGCCTCTTCCTTTTTCTTGAATTTGCCGGTCGCCTCGACGACCACCGTGACATCCAGCGTGTCCCAGGGGATGCTCGCCGGGTCTTTTTCGGCGAAAACCCTGATCTCCTTGCCGTTGACGACGATGGCGTCCTCCGTAGCCTTGACATCCTCGTTGAACCCGCCGAGGATGGAGTCGTACTTCAGAAGGTGGGCCAATGTCTTGGCGTCCGTGATGTCATTGACGGCGACAAACTCGAGCTCGGGGTCCTTAAAGGACGCCCGGAACAGATTCCTGCCTATCCGTCCGAA
>DAIPLF010000105.1:3561-6433 GCA_036769375.1 Candidatus Aminicenantota bacterium
TCTCCCTCGCCTGGGTCAACATAAGAAGCTATTTCCAGTGCCATATGTAATGTCATCTTGATATCTGGTAAAATTTAGGGCAAATGGAGCGCCCATGAAAATCCTTACTTCGGCCGAGATGAAAGAGATCGATCGTCAGACCATCGAGGAGGTCGGTATCCCCGGGCCCGTGTTGATGGAAAATGCCGGGCTTCAGATCTTCCGCTTCCTCCAGACGGTCCTTCCATACTGCGACGGCGATAAGATCGTCATCGTCGCCGGGAGGGGGAATAATGGCGGGGACGGGCTGGTCATCGCCCGCCATCTCTGGAATCACGGGGTCTCTCCCCGGGTCATCCTTCTGGCAGCCAAGGATGAAGTCAAGGGTGATGCCGCCCTCAACCTGCGGATCGCCGGGAAGATCGGCCTCCCGGTAGAGGAGGTCAGGTCGGAGGCGGAGTGGAAGGCAAAAAGGAGGCTGATCACTGAAGCTTCCATTATCGTGGATGCCATTTTCGGCACCGGTCTTTCCAAGCCGGCCGAAGGGTTGTATGCCAAGGCGATCGAAGATATCAACCGAACGGATGCCTTCAAGCTCGCCGTGGACATTCCCTCGGGGCTTTCCTCGGACAGCTTCGAGATGATCGGTCCGGCAGTCCGGGCCGACATCACCGTGACGCTGGCGGCGCCGAAAATCGCCCATGTCCTGCCGCCGGCCGAAGGATGGGTCGGCGAGCTCGTCGTGGCCGATATCAGCATCCCGCCGCAGCTTTTTGACGCCCCTCACTTGAAGCTGGAGTTGACCGAAAAAGGAGGCCTCCTGAGGTCTTTTCAAAAAAGAAGAAACGACTCCCATAAGGGCACTTACGGCCATCTTTTCATCATCGCCGGTTCGCTCGGCAAGACCGGCGCGGCGGTCATGGCGGCCAAGGCGGCCCTGAGGACGGGAGCCGGCCTGGTCACTGTCGGAACGCCGCAGAGTTGCCTCTCTCTAGTCGCCAAAGGAATGGTCGAGCTTATGACCGAGCCGCTGGCGGAAACCGCTGAAAAGACCATCGCCGCCGAGGCCCTGCCGCGGGCCAGGGCGCTTCTGAAGGGAAAGAACGCCGTGCTCATCGGCCCTGGGATCTCGCCGCACGATTCGACGGCTGAATTCCTGGCCAAGCTGATGCCCGAGATCAAAGTTCCGGTGGTTATCGACGCCGACGGGTTGAATATTTTGTCCCTGAAGCCTGAGCTCCTGAAGCGGTTGCCGAAAACGGCCATCTTGACGCCTCACCCCGGTGAATTCGCCCGGCTCGTCAGGTTGCCGCTCCGCGACGTGATCAAGAGGAAGCTCGAGCTGGCGCCGGCATTCGCCCGGGAACGCGGGATTTATCTTATCCTCAAAGGCTACCGGACGCTTGTCTGTACACCGGACGGGCGGACATTCGTCAATCCGACCGGAAACCCGGGAATGGCGACCGGGGGATCCGGCGATGTCCTGAGCGGGATGATCGCCAGTTTGCTGATGCAGGACAAGGACACGCTTCAGGCGGTGCTGGCAGCCGTCTACCTCCATGGCCTGAGCGGCGACTTGGCGGCCCAAAAAATAGGGGAGAGGGCCCTCATCGCAGGTGACCTGATCCGGTTTTTGCCCGCGGCGCTCAAAGCTCTTGAGGATGAAGCCCGGGAAGACGAGTTCCCCCTGGCTAAGATCTGACCTCACTCACGGACCGGATCAGAACGCCATGATAAAGAAGCCAACGTCTAAGGCAAAGCGCAAATCCAAGAAGGAAAGAAGCTCGGCCGCCGGCAAAACGGGTTTGGGCAAAGCGGGAAGGCCGATGGACATGGAGATCACCACTCAGTCCGAAGAGGAAACCCTTGAGCTGGCCAGGAAAGTGGCCCGACGATTCAAAGGCCGGGAAGTCCTGCTGCTGAGCGGAGAGCTGGGCGCCGGAAAGACGATCTTCGCCAAAGGCATTGCCGCCGGCCTGGGCATGAAAAACTGGGCCCTGGTCTGCAGCCCCTCTTTCACCATCATGAACATCTACGAGGCCAGGTATCCGATCTTCCATTTCGACCTTTACCGGCTGGAGCAGAGCGCCGACATCCTGGACCTGGGATGGGAGGATTACCTGGACAGGGGAGTGGTGATCGTGGAATGGGGGGAAAGAGTCCCTTTCGATCTCCAAGCGGTCCGGGTCCGCATCAGGAAAGGCAAGGGCGACAAGCGCACCATAAAGATCTCGTCGTCGGTGCTGCCAATCAGCCCTTTTAAGCCCGGCGATTCTTGATTTTTCCGATCGATTCGATAATTTCAGTAGCCGCTTTTTTGGGGTCTGTGGCAGCCGTAATGGCCGAGATCACGGCCACGCCGTCGGCGCCTGAGGCGATGACATCAGCCACGTTGGCCACCGAAATCCCTCCGATGGCCAAAATCGGAATCTTGACCTTCTGTCGGATCTCACGTAACCCCGCCAGGCCAAGGGGCGACCCGATATCTTTCTTCGACAACGTGGCAAAGACAGGGCCCACGCCGATATAATCAGATCCGCCCTTTTCGGCGGCCGGGGCTTCATCGGCCGAGGAGACAGAAATGCCGATGATCCTCTCCTTCCCCATGAGTTCGCGGGCGCAGCGGAGGGGCATGTCGCCCTGGCCAAGATGGACTCCACTGGCTTTACAGGCAAGGGCAATATGGACCTCGTCGTTGATGATCAAGGGGATCTTCTTCGGCTTCAACAGGCGGACGGCCTTCATCCCGACTTCAAGGAATTCCCGGCTCGTCCATTTCTTGCCGCGAAGCTGGACGATCGTGACGCCACCCTCAACCGCCTGAGCAATCAGCTGGAGGATGTCTTTTCCGCGGGCCGCCTCCGAGTCAGCGATAAAACAGAGTCTCCAGTCG
>DAIPLF010000481.1:0-1802 GCA_036769375.1 Candidatus Aminicenantota bacterium
TGGCGCAGAATATGCCTTGGGCGGCGCCGTCCTTGGGGTGATGGCCGAAAATCCTGACGCCGTTGGCGAAGAGGGCCGAGGAAATCGTCTCTCCCTCCCGTGCTGTGAGTGTCCTTCCTTCCCAGAGGAAAGGAAGGTCAGCCCGGGCCGGGATGGGCAGGATGGGATGTCGGTCGATTCGGAACACGGGGCTATACTTCTTCACCTCTGGATGAAGGGATCATGGACCCGTCAATCGTCCTTGGAGTCGGCCTCGCAAAGACGCGTATTATAGCACACCGGGCTCCGGGAGACTATGCGCCGTACGCCTCAGGAAATCCGCATCCTCCAGCTTGGCCACGAGGTCGTTCATGAACCGGGCCGCCTCCGCGCCGTCGATCACCCGGTGGTCAAACGATAGGCAGAGGGGAAGGGTTTTGACCGCGGTGAGCTGGCCGCTTTTCACCCGCGCGCGTTCCTTGATCTTCAAAGTGGCCAGGATGGCGACCTCAGGGTAGTTGATGATCGGTGTGGCGGCCTCGCCGCCTATCCCTCCGACGTTGGTAATTGAGAACGTTCCTCCCTTGAGATCCGCGAGGTCCAGAGTCCTCTTCTTTGCGGCCTCGGCCAGGGTCTGGATTTCGCCGGCCAGCTCGAAAATTGATTTTTGTTCCACACCCTTCACCACGGGGACGATCAGTCCGTCCGGCACATCAACAGCTATCCCGAAGTTGTAGTACTTTTTGACGATGATCTCTTCATCCTCATCGGACAGAGTCGCATTAAGGAGGGGATGGGTCTGGAGGGCGGCCAGGAGGGCCTTGATGATGAGGGGCAGATAGGTCATCTTGACGCCCTTTTCAGCGGCCTGAGGCTTGAGCTCCTCTCTAACCTTTGCGAGCTCGGTGACATCGGCCTCGTCGAAATGGGTGACATGTGCGGCCGTGGAAACAGATTGATGCATCCTCTTGGCTGTCGCCCGCCTGACCCCGCGGAGAGGTATCCTCTCCAATTCGCCGTAAAAATCGAATTTTTCTTTGATCTTGAAGGCCGGTTTCTTCTCCTCTTTCGGGCCTGCCGCCACCGTCTTGGCGGCTTGGACATCCTCCTCGGTGATCCGTCCCTGAGAGCCCGTACCCTTGATCCTCTTGATATCCACTCCAAGTTCAGCGGCAAGCCTGCGGACTTTTGGAGCCGCCAATATCTGCCGGATCTCCTCCCGGCTTTCAGGAACGACCCCGACGACGGAAGGCCCGACGGCTGGCGCCGGTCTTGCTTGCGCCTCCGCTCCGGCCCCCTCTTCAGGGACCACTTCCCCCTTCTCGCCGATCGTCACCAGGATTTGCCCGACTTTGACGATTTCCTTTTCTTTAGCGTGAATCTTGAGGACCGTTCCACTATAGGGAGAAGGCATCTCGACCACGGCCTTGTCGGTTTCGATCTCGGCCAGCGTTTGGTCTTCTTTGACCTCG
Organism: Candidatus Aminicenantota bacterium; assembly: GCA_036769375.1. Taxonomy (GTDB): domain Bacteria; phylum Acidobacteriota; class Aminicenantia; order Aminicenantales; family UBA8522; genus UBA8522. The sequence continues at coordinate 1,452 of DAIPLF010000481.1, forward strand.
TCCCCTTCTTTGACCAGCCAGCGGACGATCTCGCCTTCGGTAATCCCCTCGCCAACATCCGGAAACTTGAATTGCCTGACCATGTCTATCACTCCAGGATCGTTTTTATTCCCCGGACCACGCGCTCGGGACTCGGGTAATAGGTGTCTTCACCCTTAGCCAGAGGAATGGTGATGTCCTGACCCGTGACGCGTCCTATGGGTGCTTCCAGCTGGAACATAGCCCTCTCGGCGACAAAGGCGGCGATCTCGGCGCCCAGGCCGCACGTCTGGGGAGCCTCATGGACGATGAGGAGCCGTCCGTTCCGTTTGACGGATTCCAGGACCGTATCCCGGTCGAGCGGTGACAGCG
>DAIPLF010000106.1:0-6413 GCA_036769375.1 Candidatus Aminicenantota bacterium
GCCCTGGTCACGGACTCCGCCTGCGACCTGCCGCCGGAGTTCATTGACGAGCACCAGATCCACGTGATCCCCTTCAATCTGTCTTTCGGGAGGGCCCAGTACCTCGATAAGCTGACCATTACCCCGGAGCAGTTTTACACGCTTCTCAAAACCAGGCGCGAACACCCCCAGAGCTCACAGGCTCCCGTGGCCGTGATGCAGAACCTCTTCTCCTTCCTTTCGACTTTCTACGATTCCATCCTCGTCTTCAACCTGTCGGCGGGGCTGAGCGGAGCCTGGAGTTTCAGCCGGCAGGCCGCCGAGAAAACCGCCGCAAAGAAGATCTCGGTCATCGACACAAAGAATCTGTCGGTTGCTCAGGGCTTGATCGTCATGCGGGCCGCCGAGGCTCTGAGCGGAGGCGCAAGCCACGAGGACATCGTCCGCTTATCCGAGGAGTGGATCGCCAAGACGCGCCTCTTGGTGGACATCGCCACCCTCAAGTACTTGGTCCGGGGAGGCCGGATCAGTCCGATGAAAGGACTGGCCGCCAGGCTGCTCAACCTCAAGCCCATCATCACGGTCGACGAGAACGGCAAGGGGCTTCCCTTCGGAAAGTCGTTCGGCCGCAGGGCCAATATGAGAAAGATCCTCCGGATGATCGGCGAGATGGCCGCCGAGAAAAAGGTCTGGCGTTACGCGGTTGCCCATGCCCAGAACCTCCCGCGCGCCGAGGCCTATGCACAGAAGCTCGAGGAATTGCTCGGCCGTCCGCCCGCCTACATCATGGATGTCTCTCCCGTGGTCGGCGTCCACAACGGCATCGGCGTCGTGGGCGTCGCCCTCATGTTTGAGTAAGAAGTCGAGGAGATGACCTCCTTCCTCATCGCCGCAGCCGGCGCTGTCTTCATCTATATGACCGCTGTTTTTCTCATCGCTCTTCTCAAAAAGGACAACTCGATCGTGGATATCGCCTGGGGTCCGGGCTTCATCCTGGTTGCCCTGGTGACGTTTTTCTTGAAGGCGGGGTTCGAGGCGCGCCATGTCCTGATCACCCTGCTCGTGGCCGTTTGGGGGATCAGGCTGGCGAGCCATATCTCCCTGCGGAACCGGGGCAGGGGAGAGGATTTCCGTTATGCCAAATGGCGGCAAGAATGGGGACGTTGGTTCATCCCCAGGAGCTTCCTCCAGGTCTTCATGCTCCAGGGGATCTTTATGCTGCTCATTTCCTCACCGGTCGTTCTGGTGAATCATTCGCTGGAGAAAGGGCTGACCCCTTTCGATGCGCTCGGCGCCGTCCTCTGGCTCGTCGGGTTCACCTTCGAAGCGGTCGGCGATCATCAGCTCAAGAGATTCAAACAGCTGCCGGAGAGCAAAGGCAGGATCATGATGACCGGGCTATGGAAATACACCCGCCACCCCAATTATTTCGGCGAGGCCGCGCTGTGGTGGGGCGTTTTTTTAATCGCCCTTGCCGTCCCCGGGGGATGGGTCTCGATCATTAGCCCTTTGACGATCAGCTTCCTTCTCCTCAAAGTATCCGGCATTCCAATGCTTGAAAAGAAATATGAGGGGAACGTCGATTTCGCGGCCTACGCGCGCCGGACCAGCCCCTTCTTTCCTTGGTTCCCCAAAAAAACCAAAAAAAACGCTTGACAAGCCAATCTATATTTCGTATATGTGCTCTAAAGAGCACAAGATATTGTGCTTAAGAGGCAGGGCCAGAAAATATCCAGAATACAATCAGCCCAATGTTGCCTACTCAGGGGAATAAAAGGGAAGGAGGGCCAGGAGAGGAAGGAGAGGAATCCTTAAGTCCTACTCCCTTTATACACCCGGTTTCCGCCTTGGATGAGGCCCTCCTTCTTGTAATTTCTGAGCCTCATACTTTTTCTTGACGCACTCCCCATTTTATTTATCTCAGTTTTCCGGTCAATCGCCCCTATGGGTGGAATCCGGGATGAATTTCTGTTCCTCGCCTCACCTCCCAAGAGGATGGACTTCGGCATTATATTTCGCGCTCCCCGTTTTTGTGCTATGATTTTTGGAAAACAAGAGAAAGGAGAAAGGAAGTGAAGGTCAGAGCGTTCATCGAAGACAGGATCGCCGAGATAAAGAAGACCGTGGGCGAGGAATCGGCCATCTCAGCGCTATCGGGAGGGGTGGACAGCGCGGTCTGCACCGTGCTCGCTCATCGGGCGATCGGCCTCCGGCTGAAGGTCATCTTCATCGACGACGGGTTGATGCGGGAGGACGAACCTCGGCAGGTCCACGAGACCTTCGGCAAGCTGGGGATCAGGGTCGATATCGTCGACGCCAAGGCCGAATTTTTCGGGGCCTTGGCCGGGAAGACCGACCCGGAGGAAAAGAGGAAAGCCTTCCGCCAGACATTCTACAGCGTGTTCGGCCGCGAGGTCAGGAAAAGCCGGGCCCGCTTCCTTGTCCAGGGAACGATCGCCGCCGATATCATCGAGACCAAAGGCGGCATCAAAACGCAACACAATATCCTGGAGCAGATCGGGATCGACCCGGAAAAAGGGTTCGGATTCAAGGTTGTTGAGCCCATCAAGGAGCTCTTCAAGCACGAAGTCCGGAGGGTTGCCAAGGAGCTGGGACTTCCCGAGAGCGTCTATCGCCGGATGCCTTTTCCCGGGCCTGGCCTGATGACCAGGGTCATCGGAGAAGTGACCCCCGAGAGGGTGGCCATCGTGCGCCGGGCGACTGCGGTCGTCGAGCAGGAGATCCGCAAGCTGGCGCCGTTCCAGGCGTTCGCCGTGCTGCTCAACGACATGGGGACCGGGGTCGAGGAAGGACGCAGGAAATTCGGGCATGTCATCATCATCCGCTCGGTCGAAAGCCGCGATGCGATGAGGGCCAGGCCGACTCCGGTTCCTTGGGACGTGCTGATGAAGATGTCGCGCCGGATCGTCAGGGAGATCCCGTCGGTCACGCGGGTCGCTTATGAACTGACTCCAAAGCCGCCGGCCACGATCGAGTACATCTAATTCGGGGACACCATATCAATTTCCGAATTTCGTATCGACCCCCTTTTTCCGGTGGTCACATAAGGAGGATATCCGATGAGATGGTGGATCTTCGTGGCTCTCTGGGGGGCTTTTGTTTGGCTCGGGCTTCCATCTCCGTCCGCCGGCGCAGACGATAACCGCATTCTTCTCCGGGAGGGTTGGAGACTCCAGACATCACTCCTGGCAAAGGAAAACGGCGACCGGATCTCGCAGCTTGACTTCCAAACCGACGGCTGGCATGCGGCGTCGGTCCCGACCACTGTTCTCAATGCTTTGGTCAGGGACTCCGTCTATCCCGATCCCTACGTCGGGATGAACAACATGCGGATCCCCGACGCCTCCGATGAGTTCAACCGGGCGTACGGCTTGGCGAAGTTCAGCCATCTTCCGGACGGACGGAATCCCTGGGCCGACCCCTGGTGGTTCCGCAAGGTCTTCACGCTTCCGGAGGACTTCCGGGACAAAAGGCTCTGGCTGACCTTCGAGGGCATCAACTACCGGGCGGAGATCTGGCTGAACGGCCGGAAGCTTGCCGGTTCGAAGGAAGTCGTTGGCATGTTCGGCCGCTGGACCTTTGATATCACCGGGATTGCCTCGATCGACAAGGAAAACGCTGTGGCGGTCAAAGTCTTCCCGCTCGACTTCCCCGGTCTGCCCGCGGAGCCTCAGCTCAAGGCTTTTGGACCTTTCGGACTTAACGGCGGGCCGACGGGCGACATCGGAAAAAATGTGACCATGCACTGTTCTGTCGGCTGGGACTGGATGCCCGCCATCCGGGACCGCAACATGGGGATCTGGCAGGATGTGATGGTCTCGGCCACCGGCCCCGTCGATATCCGGGATGTCCAAGTGGTCACGGATTTGCCCCTGCCCGATGTCTCGGCCGCAGATATCCGCGTCAAGGCGGATCTGCTGAACTTCTCGGACTCGGTCCAGGAAGGAGTCCTCACCCTTCGCCTCAGATCTCGAAGGTCCGGGCAAAGGGAGGCCGCGCTCATCAAGAAGGAGATCAAGATCGGACCCCGCGAAACGCTGGGGATCGTCTTCGCGCCGCAAGACTATCCCGAGCTGAGAATCCAGAATCCCGATCTCTGGTGGCCCAACGGCCTCGGCCGGCCCGACCTCTATGAGCTGGGACTCGACCTGGAGGTCGGCGGCCGGGTTTCGAAATCGAAGCTGATCTCATTCGGGATCCGCGAGATCTCGAGCCGGGCCGAGACAGTGGACGGCTGGGACCGGCGGGAGTTCTTTGTGAATGGAGTCAAGGTCCCGATCCGGGGAGCCGCCTGGGTGCCGGATATGATGCTCAACCACTCTGCCGAGAGGCTCCGGAGCGAGCTGCGCCTCTGGAAGGAGGTCAACCTGAACCTGGTCCGGATATGGGGTGGGGGAACAACTCCCCGGGAGGAATTTTTCGATCTCTGCGATGAGATGGGGCTTCTCGTCTGGCACGACTTTTGGATCACCGGGGATTGCCAGGGGACCTGGGACAAAGGAAGCCAAGATTATCCCTATGATGCCCGGGTTTTTCTCAGCAACGCCGCTGCTGTGGTGAAAAAATTGCGCAACCATCCCTCTCTCCTGGTCTGGACGGCCGGCAATGAGGGTTATCCTCGAGAGGAGATCTACCGGCCCTTGAGGGACGAGATAGTGGCCGGGCTGGACGGGGCGCGTCTGTTCATCCCTGCCTCTGGTTATAAAACGCCCCCCGAAGGATGGGGGCTCTCCTGGCCGGACAACAAGGCCGCGGGCACCTACTCCGGCGGGCCTTATTCGTGGGTTGACCCGAGGGAGTACTACCGTCTTGTTGGCGGCGGAAAGGACTGGCTCTTCAAGAACGAGGTGGGGCTGCCGTCCGTCCCGGTCCTGGAGAGTCTTCAGGAATTCCTGCCGCTGGAGCCCAACCCCGCGGTGAAATTCCCGCTTAATGACGTCTGGGGCTATCACGACGCCTGCGAGGACAACGGAAAATACAGCCTCACCGATGAAGCCATCCGGCGGCGGTATGGCGAGCCGAAAAACCTGGCCGATTACAGCCTCAAGGCTCAGCTGGTCAACGCCGAAAATTATCGGGCGGTCTTTGAAGCCGTTAACCAGGCCGCCGAGCGCACGGCCGGGGTGATCCTCTGGAAGGGGAATCCGGCCTGGCCCAGTGTCGTCTGGCAGCTTTATGACTGGTACCTGCGGCCGCACGCCGGCTACTATTTTGCGAAAAGAGCTTGCGAGCCGCTCCACATCCAGCTCAATCCCCTAGACGGAAGCGTTTGGGCTGTCAATGCGACGCGTGATAACCGGATGAACCTTGAGGCCCGAGTACGAATTTACGACCGGACATTCGGAAAGGTCCGCGAGTATTCCTCTGAGGTTTCGGTTCCGGCCCTCGCCTCGAGGGAAATTAAACTGAACGGTCCGGGCAAGGATCTTTCCGGGGGAACCGGGTTCGCGGCTCTCTCTCTCCGTGACGGGGGAAAGCTGGTCTCGGACAATTTCTACTGGCTTTCTCAGGAAGGAGACTTCAGCTTTCTGGCATCTCTTCCCAGCGTTTCCCTGAAAGCCTCAGGCAAACGCGAAGTCCAGGACGGTCGTCAGGTAGTCAAAGTCCGGCTGAGAAACAGCGGCTCCGCCCCGGCCTTTTTTATCAGACTTCGGGTGGAAGGAAAAGCGGAGAAGGAGATCCTCCCGAGCTACTGGAACGACAACTTTTTGAGCCTGCTTCCCGGCGATTCGAGGGATTTGATTTGGGCGTCAGAAAGTGAGGTCGTGCCTCGGGAGTCCCTACAGTTGAGGCTCGAAGGATGGAATGTTCCGGCGCAAGTTGTCGCAGTGGATTGAAAGCCGCAATCTCCAGTCCGTTGACCTCCCGCTAATTCCTTGATCGCAAGGACTTGACAGACCTGCAGATCGGTCTTATCTCATAATCAGAGGCAATCCATGAAACGCCATCTTTTGACCGTGTGTGTTCTATTTTTTGCTTTGTGTGCCTGCACCAGGGTCATTATTTCCAAGCATCCCGACTACAATTTCCCGCCTACAGACCCCACTTCGATCCTGGTCTATGACCGGATGGCCCCGACTTACCCATTCGTCATCATTGGCCGGATCAGCCTCGACATGACCTGGACGGTGAAGCCTCGCAAGGACGAGAAAAAAATTGGGAGGATGGCTGCCCAGGCTGGCGCAGACGGCATCCTCATTACCGGCTTCGACATCAATATCGACGCCTTCAACAAGTATGTCACTACCCAGGGCTACGCGACCGTGTCCGGCTCGGATCTCTCATCCTTTGCTGCGGACACCCACCCCGATCCCATGTATCTACGGCAGACCTTGATCTACGGCTACCTGATCAAGAGGACAGGCTGAGCAGACTCAGTCCGTTGACTTCCCAGGGGTGAATCTGCTATTTTA
>DAIPLF010000482.1:0-1795 GCA_036769375.1 Candidatus Aminicenantota bacterium
AAGGTCGATTTTCATACCCATACGAGCGATGATCCCAAAGACTATATTGACTTCAACGCCAGGCAACTCATCGACCGGGCCGCCGAGCTAGGTCTGAACGCCCTGGCCATAACCAACCACGATATCGTCACCTTCAACTCCGAGCTAGAGGGGTATGCCGCGGCTTTGGGAGTCGTCCTCATACCCGGCGTCGAGCTGACGCTCTCCAACAAGCACGTCGTCGTTATCAACCCGGATTTCCGGAAGGCCGAGGGATTCCGGTCGCTCGCTGACCTGCCCGCGATCAGAAACGGCAGCAACCTCATCATCGCGCCTCATCCTTTCTATCCCGGCTCACGATGCCTCAGATCGGAGCTGGAGGGGCACATCGATTCTTTTGACGCTGTCGAGTTCTCGTTCTTCTATAACCGCGTTATCAACCCGAACAGGAAGGCCGTCAAAACCGCCGGCGTAAGTGGCAAACCGCTGGTCGGTTCATCGGACTGCCACAATATCTGGCAGGTGGGGCGGACCTATTCGCTCGTCGAAGCCGAGAAGACGATCCCCTCCATCATTGCCGCCGTTAAAAAAGGCCGGGTTGAAATCGCCACCACTCCCCTTTCCATGTGGTCTATGTGCCGGGTGGGAATCAATTGGGTGTTGGGAGACAAGCTGAATGTCCACTTGAGGATATAGGTTGAAGGCCTGATGCTAGGCAACGATTTCAGGAGAATTTATGTTTGAAAATTCGGGTGACATGTTTGCCATTTCTCTTGAATTCGGTACGTGTCACCTGAATTTCTGTGTCATCCGAGTTCTCATGGCACCTGATTTTTTTCTAAATATCCAAGAACAAAAGGAGGCTAGATGAAAATCTGTCAAAAAATCGGATGGCTGGCGGCGTTATCGATGGCGGCAACATTCGGAACGGCTTCCGCTCAACAGACCCAGCCGACTCAAACCACCCAGCCGCCCCAGTACCAGCAGACCCCCGCGCCCATAACGCTCGAGAAGATCACCGATCATATCTACGAGGTCAAGGGCGGAAGCGGAGCCAACGGGGGCGCCATCATCGGCGAAAAGGAGATCATGGTCATTGACGCCAAGATGAGCGAGGAGTCGGCCAAGCAGATGCTCGCCGAGATCCGGAAAATCTCCCCTGTCCCCATCAAGGTGCTCGCTTTGACCCACAGCGACGGCGACCATGTCAACGGGATCACCGGTTTCCCGGCAGACATCAAGATCTGGGCCCAGGAAGAGACGAAGCGATACATGGATGACGCCTTCACGGAGGAGAAGCAGAGGGCGTATCTTCCTCTGATCAAGACCTTCGCCTCGGGAGGCCCTGAATACGACTTAGGGAACCTGAAGGTCCAGCTGCTCTATTTTGGACCCGCCCACACGAGCGGCGATGCGGTTATCTTCTGTCCCCAAGAGAAGGTCGCTTTCCTTGGAGATCTCTTCTTCTCCGGCCGGGACCCGCTCGTCCATCGCCACAAGAACGGGGATTCATTTGGACTGGTCAAGGTGCTCAACTCCGTTCTCAAGCTGGATGCCCAAGTCTTCCTCAGCGGCCACGCCGATAAGGCCAACCGGGCCGACGTCGAAGCCCTGATCAAGTCGATTGAGGAAAAGCAGGCCCAGATCGAGGCCATGTTCTTGGAGGGCAAATCCCTGGAGGAAGCTAAAAAGTTCTTCAAAGTCGAGGACAGGCCGGCGGTGCCAGGACGACCGCAATTCCTGAGCCTGCCCGAGGTTATCTGGCTGGAAGTCGCGCAGAAGCGAGTGGGTATGACGCCCAAGAAAAAGTAGTTTA
>DAIPLF010000002.1:0-20568 GCA_036769375.1 Candidatus Aminicenantota bacterium
GGCTTCATGAAAGTGTCGGTTGATGTCCCGATATCGACCGTCCCGGTCATCGCGTCGCTGTTCAGCAGGTTGAAGAAGTCGGCGGCGATATCTATGGCCGCCGTCCCGCCGATATTGAACTTTTTGTCCAGCCTGAGATCGAACATGTAGTAGGGGTCAAGCCGGAAATGGGACCCTCTGGGATCGCCCATTATCGAGAACGATCCCTGCTCCATTCCCGTTACCCTAATGATCCTGGCAATCGGCTTTCCGGTCTGGGCGATGAAGTTCGCGCTGGCGCTGAATCCCGCGGGCAGGAAGTACGTCCCCTGCAGCTTGAACATGTATCTTCTGTCGCTCTGGAGGAGGCTGTCCATGTTGTTGTTGATGAGGAAATTGGGATTCTGGATCCCGGTCCTCCCCCCCGATGCCTGGTTCAGTTGACTGAGGCCGGAGACACCATATGCCTTCGACCAGACAAACGAGGTGTTCATCTGCCAGTTGTTGGAAAGCCTTTTCTGGAGGCCGATGATCAAGCCCCAGTACTTCTGCTTGAATTCGGGTATGTTTTGCAGCGTCAGGATATTGTCCTCGACCGGCGTCGTCTGGTTATAGACGGTGATATCGGCATTCGCGTACTCATCGAAGAACGGGACCGGCTCGAACTGGGCGGTCGTATTCCACCAGGTGACGAAGTTGTCGGTGGACTTGTTGACATAGGTCAATTCGAGGGCCAGGTCGGTGATGATCTCACGGGTGATGCCCACCGAGAACTGCCGGCACAGGCTGTTCTTGGGTTTGCCGATTTCATAACCCGCGGATGGGTCCCAGGAATACCAGGAGTCGTCGTAGGCCAGCGTGTCCGGGTTCCACCCGTATGCATAGACGGTGGGGTAACCTTTGCTCATCCTGTAAAGCATATCCTGGGTCATCCCGTCATAATAAAGGCCGTAGTTGGCTCTGAGGATGGTCTTCATGTCGGCGGTCAGCTGATAGACCAGGCCCAGGCGCGGAGACCAGGTGTTCCAAACAATGAGATTATCCTGTGCCGGAATTTTTTCTCCGGTTTCCTGCATATTGGCGTCGAGCCGATTCAACTCCAGAATGTCCCCGTCTTGATGGTCAAAGCGAAGACCCAGGTTGAGGGTCAACCGTTTGCTGATCGTCCAGGCGTCGTCGAAGAACACGCCCACCTTGTTGAGCACTTCGGCGTCATTGTAGGGAGCCTGGAAATACGCCGAGTAGGGCTCTCCGTAGTAGAGATAATAGACGACGCCGCCGGAGTAGGTGCCGATGCTCTTGGCGCCCCCCCGTGTGTACTGGACCCCGGCCTTGAATTCGTGGTTGCCCTGGATGAAGTCATCGGCGAAGTGAGACACGGCGGCGTTGATCTGAAGCTTGTTGTACTTGGATTCGCTCCAGCTCCAGATGCCGTTCGCGGCCTTTCCGGTGGCGATATCATAGTAAAGGGGTTCATCCAGGTTCCCATCCAACGGCTTCCAGTTGTCGTTGACGAACCAGCCGCCGACCTTGAATTCAAAGATCGTGTTGGGGCTGAGGACGGAGGTCAACATGATGTTGGGGACGCCGTAATTCCCGGGTTCTGAACCGCAGGCCTCATACGGTTGCGAAGGACTGACGACATCCGGAAGCTGGGACCACTCGTGCTGGTAGGAAACGATCAGCTTGTGGTTCTTGGCCAGCTGGAAAGTGCCCTTGACGAAAAACCGCTTGTAGTCCGCTTTGGTCATCCAATCGTTGTCTGGACCCGGTTCCGTCCCGAGTTGAGAGTACGAGTACTTCTTCCACTGGGCATTGCCGTAGTACCAGATTTTATCCCTTATGATCCGGCCGGAGAGGTCAAGGCTGGCGTCCCAGTTTTTGCCGATTTGGTAGGGAAATTCGGCGCCCGAGACGTTATTGGCCACGAAAGAGCTCGGAATCCCGTAGAAGTTCAGCCCGCCGTGGAAATCATTGCCGCCGGACTTGGTGACGACGTTGACCACGGCGCCTTGGAAATCCCCGTACTCCGCCGGGGCTCCGATGGCCACCACCTCGCCTTCCTGGTAGATGTCGGGGTTGTTCCAAACCCAGGTGGTGCCGTTCCAGTCGAACGAGGTGTCCACCCCGTCGACCAGGTAGTTGTCCGACGCGTAGGTGGAGCCGAGGGAGGAGTGCCATTCCTCGCTGCTGTTCTCATTCATAGAGACGCCCGGCGCCCAGAACATGATGTCCATGTAGGTGAACCGGGCCTTGGGGACGCTCTCCAGGAGCTGCTGGTCGTAGGTCGTGGAGAGGCCGGATTTCGTCACGTCCACTACTGGGGATTGACTGACTACCGTGACTTCCTCCTCCAGCACGGCCGGCTTCAAAGCCGCATCGATGGTCGCCGCCTTGCCGACCGAGACCACGACGTTCTCCCTCATGATGGACTGGAATCCCGGCATGCTGAATCTGACGGTGTACTTTCCGGGAGGAAGCGCCGGGAAAAGAAAAGTGCCGCTGGCCGGAGTGAGCGCAGTCTGGGCGCCGCCGATGAGCATCGCGCTCTTGACTTCTATGGTTACGCCGGGGAGCGGCTCTCCTCCCTCATCCGTGACCGTCCCGCGGATGATCCCGGTCAGCCGCTGGGCTTCGAGGGTTCCGGTGGAAAGGACGAAGAGGAGACCGAAAAGGACGAGAAAAAGAGAGAACCGCGCTTTCTTCATTGTTTCTTCCCTCTCATTTTGAATTCCCTTTTTTGGGGTTACAAAACGTAAGCTCGAAAGATGAATTATTAATATAAAATGCAAAATATAATGTCAAGTGAAATAGATTTTCCGGAGAAGCGAATGAGATCAGCGGCCGCCGCGAGGAAGCAGGACTTCTCGGCCTGGCGGCCGGCTAATCTTTGCTTTTCAGAGCATCGACGGCCTTCCGGACATCCGGTTGGGCGGGGTTGAGCTCCAGTGATTTTTCCAGAGCGCGCAAGGCCTCAGTTTCGTTCCCCAGCCTCAAGTAGCAATCCCCCCGGAGGTTCAGGAACGGGGTGTTGAGCCCGTAGTGGGAAATCCCCTGTTCTATGACCCGCAAGGCTTTGTCCCATTCCGCTTTTTTGTGGTGGGCGCTGGCGAGGAGGAGAAACATCTCGTACCGGGGTGGCTTAGCCTGGCCGAAGAAGGGGAGGAGGAGTGTTTCCACCCTTGAATAGTCCTGCGACACCATATCGGCGCGGGCAAGGGCAAGGGCGTAGTCTGGATCCTCGGGCCTTTTTTTAAAGGCTTCCTCCAGGCGGACGCGGCCCTCCTGGATGAGCCCGGTATTGAAAAGCTGGTTTCCAATTATGAAGGGATAAACGGCGTCATCCAGGCCGGGCATGATCTTTGTATATACCCAAGGCCGGGCCATCTTTTCCAGAGGGGTGATGTCGAACTCGTCCTTGGCGGCGGCGATCTCCTGTCCCCGTGAACGGACAGAGACTTGGACTTCGTAATGCGCCGGGATGAACTCGGCCAAGGACACAGGCTCGATCACATCCGGGAAGCTTGGAAATTCCCGAGCCGGTCGGGAAAACGACTTAAAGGGGAGGGCCTCCTTGAAGAAAGTGAACACAACTTCGGCTTCATCCCTGAGGCTCCGGGAAAGCCCCCACACCTGGAAGGCGAGGAGAAGTTCATCCGACTTGGTGAAGGTCCGGTTCGCCTGAACGAGGAGAGAGACGCCCCCGATCTGGAAGGGCTTAAGCCTGTTCCTGGCGGGGTCGATCTTCTCGGCCTTGTAGGCCAGGATGAGCGGCGTCACCCAAGCCTTGGACCCTTCGCCGGGGATGACGAGCTTTCTCTCGAGCGAGCTGAACTCCTTGGAGACCTCGTTCTTGAGCAGGATGGAAAGGTCGTAAGATCCCGGGATGAGAGGGAAGACGTCATAGATCGCATAGGGCCGCCGGGTGATGCTCTTCAGTTCTTCCTCGCTGAACGAAACGGGGAGGGTCTTGTCGAATTGGTAGATGACTTTCCCGGCTTCGTTCTTGACAGACCCGTTCAGGGTCAGCGTCGTGCTGAATTTATCCCCGTATTGACTCACCGAGAGCCTGCCAGGCTCGATCGAGTAATGAACGCAGGGCACGGCCGGCGAAGCTCTCAGGATTTTGACCGAAGAATCGCTGTCCAGGTAGTTTGTCGAGTATTCGACTTCGACGATATCCTTGTACTGGAGGAATTTCTGGGCATACTGATCGCGAACGGTCTTCTCGGGAAGGGATTCCACTTGTTGAAGGAGCAGGTCAGAGGAAAGGGATGGCCGGCCGAAGGCTGCGGTGTCCTCACCGGGAATGAGCGAGAGAGAAACCAGGGCCAGGTTGGGCTCAAGGTCCCGCAGCTTCCGGTAGGCGGCTGTCACGTTCTCCGGGCTTCCGAGATAGGAAGCTAGAAAAGCCTGGGGGCCGTCCCGCGTCGGGCTGTAGAGCTTATAGTCGCCGGTCCCGTGTTCCTTGAAGAAAACGATGTTGAAACCCGTTGGCAACCCGAATTCCGCCTTGTTCTGGTAGAACCAGATCTCGGCCGGATACGTCTCCTGGCCGGATTCGAAGCGCTGGATGTCGTTGGGCTCTCCCAGGATGATGTAGATCCTCCCCCGGTCCGTTTTCCAGCCGGGAATCGGCGATTGCCTCCCCAGGTAATAGTTGGCGTAGTTGATCCGGCGGAAGTGCTCGGTCCTGAACTCGTTCTCCGTCGTGCCCGGAGTCGGGTCCCTCTGCCTCCAGAAGGCTTCAATGAAGAGGTCGCGTTCCCTGTCTGTCTGCAGCTTTTCGAAAACCTGTTTTTCGAGAGGAGAAATGATATAGACGACTTCCTCCTCCAGCCATTTTTTGTATTGGGGAGGGAGTTCCTTCTTTTGAGCGCTCGCAAGGGAAATGACCGGAAGCCAGCCTGCCGCGGCAAGAACCAGAAAAGCAAGCAGACCGGAATAGCGCCGCATAACCTACTAGATTAGACTTCCCCGGGAGGAAATTCAAGACAAGAGAGACGGTTGTTGCTATTTGGCCGGCAGGCTGTTCCAGATATCGACGTGGAGCTGCCAGGAGCCGGAAGCCGCCTTTTTCCAGACGACGACGTACTTTGCCGTCTGTTGCAGCGCCGCCTGCCCTGCGGGCTGGATGGTCAGCAGAACCTTCCCGATCTCGTAGGCATAGTCACCGGCGCCGGAAACTTCAACGGTGGTCAAGACAGCGTCCTTGATGCCCATTTGCAGGCTACCGTTCCATGATGCCTGGATCGCCTGTCTTCCCTTGATCATGGCGCTGTCAGGGGGGAGAATCGTGGCGTCCTCTGAATACAGGGCGGCAATGGCGGCCGCATCCCCTTTCCGGACAGCCTCCCCGAACTTGATGTTCCCTGCTTCGATGGCTGCGCGGACCTGGGCGATGTCCTCACTTTTTTCCGGAGCGCCGTTCAGGGAAACAAACAGCGAGACCAGAAGACAAAAACAGACCGCAAAACAAATACGGGATCTCATGAAAACCCTCCTCTAATGAAAATTCAGCTAAAGCCACGTTTTAAACCCTCTAGACCAGACTCCTAAGACTTCTGATTTTAGTATGGAGTCGAGTGGCACCCGTGTCAAGACGGAAGATTTCCCTTGCCAACTCTCCCTGGATGTGCGTTAGAATTTCCGTATGAGAAGAAAAGTGTGGACCCGTAGATTCACGGCCAGGATCCTGTCAGGTTCGCTGATGATCCTGGTTTTTGCATCCGCATCATTCGCCGACGTGAAAATCGCTCGAAGAAGCAAGCCGGCGGCGAAGATCGTCCTGGCCGCCGACGCCTCAGAGACGGAAAAATGGGCGGCCGACGAACTGGCTTTTTTTCTCCATCTTTCGACAGGCTGTCCGATCCCCGTCAGCCATGATTTTGGTCCCGGCGAGAATCGCCTTCTTGTTGGCGAAAAGGCCGCTCGGCTGGCCAACCCCGTCTTCGACGCCAAAGCGTTGCAGTCAGAAGAGTTCCTGGTCCAAACCCGGGGCCGCGACCTCATCCTGGCCGGAGGGAGCCCGCGCGGGACGCTCTATGCTGTCTATACCTTCCTCGAGGATGTCATCGGCTGCCGCTGGTGGACCCGCGAAGCCTGGAACATCCCGAGAAAGCCGTCCCTGGCCATCGGTCCAGTCTCCATCCGCTATGTCCCGCCTCTCGAATACCGCGAGCCGTTCTGGTTCGTCTCCTTCGACCCGTTCTGGGCAGCCCGGAACAAAGCCAATGGGACGAGGGCCGGAGGGGATGACCGCCGCGGCGGACGCCATGTCTATGAAGGTTTCGTTCATACTTTTTATACCCTGATCCCGCCGGAAAGGTATTTTGCCGCTCATCCTGAATGGTTCAGCGAAATAGAAGGGAAGCGGACTTTCAAGGACGCCCAGCTCTGCCTGACCAACGAGGCGATGCGGCAAGAACTCGTCAGGAACCTCAAGATCAGGCTGCGTGACAATCCGGGCGCCACGATCGCCTCTGTCTCCCAGAATGATTGCCTCAACCCGTGCACCTGCTCCCGCTGCCTGGCCGTCGACGAGGAAGAGGGGAGCCCGGCCGGCGCGCTGCTCCGCTTCGTCAACGCCGTGGCCGCCGACATCGAAGCCGAATTCCCGCTCATCACCATCGACACGCTGGCCTATCAATACACCCGGAGACCTCCCCGGATCACCCGGCCTCGGTCCAACGTGATCGTCCGCCTTTGCAGCATCGAATGTTCATTCAGTCGGCCGCTGGACGATCCCCGGAACAGGGCTTTTCTGGATGACCTGGAGGGCTGGTCAAGAATCGCCGACCGGCTTTTCATCTGGGATTACACGACCGACTTTTCGCACTACATCCAGCCTCATCCGAACTATGGCGTGCTCGGCCCAAACATCCGGCTGTTCGTCCGGAATAACGTCCGCGGGATATTCGAGCAAGGCGCTTATCAATCCTGGGGGTCGGAGATGGCCGAACTGCGGGCCTGGATGCTGGCCAAGTTGCTCTGGAACCCGGCGCACGACCCGGATAAGCTGAGACAGGAGTTCCTGTCAGGATACTACGGTCCGGCGGCCAAGGAAGTCTCGGACTACCTGGCGCTGCTGGAGCGGGCGGTCTCCGAGGCGGGCGATGACCTGGGATGTTATTCGCCGGCGACCGCCAAGTTCCTTTCGCTTGAGACAGTTCGACAGTCATGGGATATCTTGAAGAAAGCAGAAATCAAGACCGGCGGGAAGGCCGAGCTAGTGAAGAGACTGAGGCGTGTCCAGATGCCGGTCGCGTATGTCGCCATCGTGCGCTGGGGTGATTTCCAGAAGGAAGCGAGGGAGAACGGCCTGAAATGGCCTTGGCCCGGGTCGCGCCAAGAGCTGCTTCGCTGGTTCCTCGACTCCGCCCGGTCGGAAGGGGTCACCATGATATCGGAATGGCAGACACTGGATGACTGGGCGGCCAAGGGCGGAAATACTCGCTAGGCTAGACCTCCAGCCTGCAACCGAAGCTCAGAGGCTCCAGCGGTAGGAAACCTTGATCATGAAGATGTTGTCGCCCGGAGCCATCAGCAGATCCCCGAGGTCGCGGCCGAGCCGGAAATCGCCCGGGTGGGCATAGTCAGCGCGGTTCTGGGTCCAGACGAAATAGAGCAATGATCCGGGGAGGTATTCCCAGCGCAGGACGACCGTGCCGCGCAGCGATTTCATGTTGAAATCGGGATTCCCGAAGGAGAAGCCCGCGGCCGGGCCGCCGCCGTCCGGGTCGACCGCGTAGCTCCCGTCCGCGTAGGTGATGGTCGACCCGCCCTCTCCATAGACATTGTAGTTGAAGGTTTTGGGCTGGGCGAGCTCCTTAAACCGGTCGAAGGTCCCGACGCCGAGGAAAGGCTGGAGATAAGCTTGGAGCGTCAGCCGGGGGGTGAAGGTCCAGTTGAGGCGCAATTCGGCGGCGACGATCCTCTCGTCGAGGTGGCCGAAGACATAGCGCACGCCGTAGGTGGAGGTCATAAGCTGGTCGTCGACATTCGTGATCCACTGGATGCCGGTCGTTTGACCCATGAACTGCGGTCCGATCGAAAGGCTGAAATTCGAGCTCGGCTTCCAGTTGAGCGCCACCTGCGACTGCCATTCCGTGCCGTCTTCGGGCATTCTGGAGAGCATCCCTTCGACCTCAAAGACAACGGGCTTGCGGCCGTCGGTCTCGATTCCGAGCTCGAACATGTAGCCCCAGGGCGTGAGCGCCAGGGGGCCGCCCCGGGTCAGCCGGTTGCTCAGGCTGTCTGGGCTGATGAGGCCGGTGAAGTTGAAGCGCCAGAAATTGCGGAAGAGCCCCTCGGAGAAGACCATCGCTCCGTGTGAGAGCTGGTTTCCACCGAAGTCGTAGTTGCTGTACGCCCCAATGCCCAAGAGGGCCTGCTGGAAGATCGGCCCCGGCTTGGTCCAGGAATAGCCGGGGATGACCTGGAAATTGACAACGTCGGAACCCGAGTACTGGAAACCGATGTCATTGGGGTCGAACCCCGGCGAGAGCGCCCCCAAAGAGATCAGGCCGAGTGTGTTTCCGCCTTGTTTGGCGAAGCTCACTCGGCCACCCCAGCCGCTCAGCGAGGTCGCCAAGGGATCGACTTCCACGTGTGTCGCGTCGGGACGTTGATAGTAGTGCATCGACGAGGTCTGGAGCCCGAGGATGTCGTCTGGCGTCCCTTCGACCCGGGTCCCTCCGAACCAGCCGCCGATGACATATTTCCGGCTCTGGTCGAGGAAAGACCAGCCGTCAAACGCCAGGCTGAAAGCATTCTTGTTGACGAGGTCGCTCAGGGCTTCGGTCTGCAGATCGCGGGCGACACCCGTCGCCATAAGCCCGAACCCGTGCTGTCCCTCGTTGATATCCTTTTGCGCCCGGAGGACGCCGTAATAGGTGAACGGCTCCACTTCCTCCCTGAGGCGCAGCCCGGCGGCATCGATCCGGGCGAACTCCGGGGAGGTGAGGGCATTGATGAATCCGAGGTTCCAGCCGCCCAGCTTGCCCGTGACCTTAGCGGCGCCGAGTATGGTGGTGCGGTCGGGGACAGAGAAGAAGTTCCCTTCCTGGGTGACATATCCTTGCGGGGACCGTCCGATGCGGCGGCTGTAAAAGAATGTCGGCTGGGGCCAGTTGATGTTGGCGTTGATGTAGACACCTCCGCGGCCGAACCCGTCAAAGATCGAAGCGCCCTCGATGAAAAAGGGCCGTTTCTCCTCGTAATAGGTCTCATAGGCGGAGAGGTTGACGACCGCCGGGTCCACTTCGACCTGGCCGAAATCCGGGTTGACGGTGGCATCGAGAGTCAGGTTGCTCTTCAGGCCGTACTTGAGGTCGAAGCCCATGTTGCCCAGGGTTCTCCGGCCGGTCTCGAAGGGATTCCCCTCTTCAGATGGGCGGAGCTGGGTCTGCCCGACCACGTAGGGGAGAATCTCCAGATGCGGGCCGGGCCGGATGCCGCTGATCCCTTCCAGCCGGGCGAACCGGGACACATAAGCGGATTCACTTTTCGGGACCCAGGCAAAGCTGGCCTTCTCGTTTTTCCGTTTGATGATCCGCTGGAAATTGACCCCCCAAATGTATTCATCTCTCTTGGGGAACCGGATCTGGTTGAAGGGGATCTTGATCTCGGCCGTCCAGCCCTTGCCGTTGACGTGGGCCTTGCCCTCCCAGACGCCATCCCAGGACTCGTCGTCATCGACGTCGTTAGATAGGGTCTCGTCCCGTATTGAGCCGGCCGGGTTGATGGCGAAAAGAAAGCCCGTCCGCCGGTCATAATAGGGATCGACGGCAAACATGAACCAGTCGGAGTCGATTTCGGCGTCCCGGCGCCCCAACAGGCTGATGATCCCTTTGGGGTCGGAGTCGTGGCAGAATGCGGCCACATAGAGCGCCTTGTCGTCGTAGGCCACCCAGACGTCGGTTTTTTCCGAGGACGGCGCCCCGTCGTTGGGGTCGCTCTGGGTGAACCCGTTGTTGGCCGGACGTTTCCAGACGGTTTCGTCGAGGAGGCCATCGATGGTGACGGAACCCTCGGCCCGGGCGGCCTGGACGATCTTTTGTCCTGGCTGGGGCGGTGGCAGCTTGTTTGACCTGTCTTTAGCCGAGGCCGAGAGCGCCAGAGTGAAAAGAAGTAAGGCCAGAGCCGCTGTTATCAACCTTCTCATATTCCATCTCCGGGATCTTGTATTCAACTTATGGGTAGAGCCCGATCGGCTGCATACCCTATCTATCTCCTTATCTATATACGCTCCGACAGGCTAAAAAGTTCGCTGCCATTCGTTTCAGAGCCGTGTTTTTATTGACAAGGACGATCCCAAGGAAATATATTGGGGCGCCGCGTCCCGGATAGGCGTTCTATTGATAATAAGGAGAGACAGATGATCAGGAAGGGCTTTTTGACACGGGTGTCTCTATCGGTCCTTGTCTTGGGAGTAGGTCTGACAGCGGCCGCGGTCGAAAAGCCTCTGGCCGGACCCCAGTTTATCCGGGCCATTGCCGATGAGGTTTCGGGCGAGATCGCTTTCCGCTATACCGTCCGCATCTCGGAATTCGACCGGATCCAAGCGAACCAGGGCTGGCACGACGCGGCAGCCTGGATAAAGGGCGAGCTGGAAGGCATGGGATACAGCGATGCCCTGATCGAAGGTTGGCCGTCCAACGGATCGACCCGCACCTACACTTACAAGACGCCCATCGGCTGGCGGGCCAAGCGGGCCGAACTCTGGATGACCGCCCCGCGGCGGGAGCGTCTCTGCTCGTACGAAGAGATCCCCCTGACCCTGGTCAAGCACAGCGGCTCCGGCCGCGTTGAGGCCGAGCTCATCGATGTCGGGCCGGGAGTGGGGGAGGACGCTTACAAAAGCAAGGAAGTCCGGGGCAAGCTCGTCCTCTCCACGGGTGCGAGCGGCGCAGTTATGCGCGAGGCCTGCCAGAAGCGCGGCGCCGTCGGAGTCATCACCTACTTCGCTCCCGATGTCCGGCCCGGATATCCCCAGCTGATCCGCTATACGGCCTTCTGGCCGACCTGGGAGGAGCGTGACAAGCTCGGGTTCGGTTTCAACGTCAGCAAGAACCAGGGCGCGGCCCTCAAGCGCCTGCTCGACGAGGGACGGAAAGTTGCCCTCAAGGCCGACGTCGACACTGAATTCTTCGAGACCAGGATCGAAACCCTCTCCGCATCGTTCCGGGGCGCGGCCGAACCAGAAAAAGAGGTCATGATCATCGGCCACCTCTGCCATCCCTCGCCCAGCGCCAACGATAACGCGAGCGGCAGCGCCGGGATGCTGGAGATCGCCGGGGCCCTCAAGCGCCTGGTGGACGCGGGGGCGATCCCTCCTCCACGCCGGACGATCCGGTTCCTGTGGGTTCCCGAATTCATGGGCACCGTGCCCCACATCAAGGCCCACCTCGACCGGACGCGAAACACCCTGGCGGCCATCAACTGCGACATGATCGGCGAGGACCTCCATAAGACGGGCGGCACCTGCAATATCGTGGCCACGCCGTATTCCCTCCCCAGCTATCTTTACGGTGTCGTTGTCAATTTCGCGCGTGCTGTAGATGCCTTGAGCCTGCGGAGCGTGAACGGAACAGACCACCCCTTTGTCTGGAGCCGGGAACCTTTCAGCGGCGGCAGCGACCATTACCTTTTTAATGACGGCGCCCTGAAAGTCCCTTCGGTCATGTTCAACCATGGCGACACCTTCCATCACACCAGCCTCGACACGCCGGACAAGGTGGACGCTTCTGAGCTCAGGCGTGTTTGTGCGATCGCGCTGGCATCGGTTCATTATCTGGCGAATGCCCAGCGGGCCGAAGCGGAAGATATGGCGCGGCTCATAGCCAGGAACGGGGCCGGCCGCCTGGCCGCTGACGCCTCGGATGCGCTCGAAGCGATATTCGCCGCGGGCGACGCGGCTGGTCTTCCCCAAGCGTACGGCCAAGCGCTCAATGTCGTCGGCCGTTCGCTGGCGCGCGAAAAACAGGCGATCGCTTCGACGGCCGTCTTCACCCCGGACAAAGATTATCCAGCCAAGGCGGCGGCCTGGACGGCGCCACTCGTAGCGCTGGCCGCTTCTTACCGATCCTCTGCCGGCACGATCTACAAGGAGGCCTGCGGTGCGCTGAAGATAGAGCCTGCGATGCCAAAGCCTTCGGCGGACGAAATCGCCTGGAGCAAGGTCATCCCGGTCCGGAGCCCGGATTTCGTCTGCCCGCTCGAACCGGATTATCTCGTCGAGCAGCTGGGAGCCGGCGTAGTGGAGCGGATCAAGCTTCGAGGCTACGCCGCCTACGAGGCCATCAACTTCGCCGACGGCCGGCGCAGCGTTCTCGACATCACTCAAGCGGTGGCCGCTGAATACGGACCGCAGAATATCCGGGACGTCGGCGATTTCTTCGGCATTCTCGCCGAAGCTGGGCTGTTTGCCCTGAAAAAATAGGCGTCTTCCTTTCCATTTGACCCTGCGGGGTGCGGGGGTTTATCATCTCGAGGGCTGGACGCGATGCTGGAGAGTCTTGTCGTTGAGCCGATGAGTGAAGATTTCATCCTCTGGCGGTGTCTGCATGCCGGGCCGCTCAACCGGGGGAACATAGATGCTCCGCAGCCAAATATTGAAGTCGACTGGCCTTCCATTCGAGCCCGGAACATCCCGTTTCTCAAGAAGCTGACGCGGACGTACGGCGCCTGCGCCATCCTGGCCCGCGACGTGGACGCTGTCGTGGGCACGCTGAGGTTCTACCCGAAGACGCTGTGTGAATTCGGAGACAGCGGGGCCGGCTTCTGTCTCCAGCAGAAATATCCGTACGGCCCCAGCGATGACCTGGCGGCCGGCGAGTTCCCTCCTTTCAAAAACCTGACCGACAGAACACTTTTCGTCCACTGCCTGTTCATCGCCTCGACGCCCGGCGATCCTGACCGTTACCGGCGGAAGGGGTTGGCCACGCGGCTGGCCCGTGAACTCATCCGCTGGGCAAGGGACAGGGGTTGGTCGGCGATCGAGGCGACGTCCTACGAAGAGATTCCGATGCTCTATGCCATCTCAGGCGTGGCTGGCCGGCGCTTCTGGAACAGGCTGGGTTTCAAAACGGTCCAGCAGGATACGGAGCCGGGTATCGCAGGCGAACTGCTCGAGACCCTGCGCCGAGACGCCGTTAGGGCGGGCCTGCGAGCCGAGGACGTGGCCAATCGCTATACGATGCGTCTTGAGCTATAGAGCCGGCCCGAGCCCCGTTAGCGGCGCGGCCAGCAGCCGGCTTGGACATCATTTCAATACGCCGTACTCGCCGGCCCGGGGGTCAAGGAAAAGGGGATGACGGGGCGGAAAATAAGTCAATAGGGAGAAAGCGGCGATCATCGCCAGCAATAGGATCGCGGCCAGGATCCTGGTCCGAGAGGCAAAAGGCCGCGAGGTCAGGATCCGATAGCTGATCATCTGCCCGGTCAAGACGGCCAGGATGAATAAAGAGATATCCGCCCAGAGAAAATTGCGACCGGCCAAAGTCGTGTATCCGTAAAAGAGCGAGACGATAACTATCGGCATGCTCATAATCCCGATGGTCTTGGCCGTCCAGAAGTCCTTTATCTGCCCGCGGAAAAATGGCCACTCGATCAAGCTATAGATGAGGGAGGGCCAGAAGGCAAGTTTGAGGTGTTCCCAAACGCTTTCATTGACGGCGGCGATCAGCGCTGCGGGCGGCCATCCATCAAGAAGTGCGAAGACAAAGTGGAGAAAACTCCCCAAGAGAGAGACAAAGACAAAGCCTGTTATCTCCCAGGCAAAAATCCTTCTTCGGCGCATGCGTTGACCCCTGACTCCCTTTCTGAGATGGCCGCAAGTCCGGCAGACCTGTCCTCTTATTTCCCCTCAATGGGGATCGACAGCGGCTTGCGGGGGAGCATCTCGTCCCGCCTGGACATGATACAGACGAGGCTAATCCGACTGACATCGTGCTGCTTCCAGATTGCAGCCATCACTATACACGGGGTCATGTTTTTTATTATAATTAAACACAAGTTGAAGTTCAGTCAACCATTTTAGGAAAAAACTTTCCGTGCCCAAACTCACTTTTCCTCGGCGCTTAAACATCTTCTGGAGGATAATGATCGGCTATCTTCTGGTGATTCTCCTCCTTATGATTATCATCGCCTACTCTCTGATCAATCTAGACCGAATGACCAAAAATGTTAGCGTCGTTATCTATTCTGACCAGCAGGCTGTTGACCTGGAGAAACAAATGCTCGATTCCTTCCGTTCCCAGGTCCGGAACATTCAGAAATATCTGGTGACAAACGATGGGGCTTTTTTCAATCTCAGCCAAATCGGTAAAGCCAACTTTCGGGAATATTACCTGCGACTCGCCCCAAAGCTGAGTTCCTCCGAAGAAAAGGAGCTTGCCAATAAAACTATGCTGTTATTTAGCGACTATCATTCTTTCCTGGAAAAAGAGCTGGATTCCTTGAATCAAGGGGACGTATCTCCGGCTGAACCGGGGGCCATGGACAATATAGCGGAAGAAGCGACCGCAGCCCTCAATAACCTGGCTAATATGCGACAGCAAAGGATCGTCGAAAAAATCCAGGATTTAAGAACTATGGGAAGCCGGGCGACTTTAATGGTTCAGGCTCTTCTCGTCGTCAGCCTTTTTTCAGCAGTGATTGTCGCCTTTTTGGTCACTAAAGGAATAAACACGCCGCTCCAGAAAATAAATAGAATGACCACGGTCGTGTCCGTCGGCGATTTCGACCAGCACATTGATCTCGATTCTCCCCCGGAATTAGCGGAATTGGCCCGGTCCTTTAACCTAATGTCCGATAAACTGAAACAGCTGGATGAAATGAAATCCGGGTTTATTTCTCATGTTTCTCACGAACTGCGAACTCCTCTGGCTTCGATAATGGAAGCCAATAATCTGCTCCTTGAAGAGGCCAGCGGTAAGATTGATGAAAAACAGCGACGCTTCTTGATCATGATAGAGCAGAGCACAGGAAGATTAACCAAAATGATCGATGACCTGCTCGACCTTTCAAAAATGGAAGCAGGGATGATGGAATATGATTTTATCCCGGCGGACATTCGTCCGATTTTGGCTCATGCCTTGGTCGGGGTCGAAGTCCTGGCTGAAAAAAAGGGCCTGCAACTTAAATCTGAGGTCATGGACTCCCTGCCTCTTGTCTGGATGGATATCTATAAGATCCAGCAGGTGGTGGATAATCTCTTGAGCAACGCCATAAAATACACTCCGGAAAGAAAAAAAGTCGAGTTGAAGGCCGACCTTTATCCACCCCTGTCGGTGGAGACAAAAAACAATATCGAAGATCGCTATCTCCGGGTGAGCATATCTGACACCGGAATCGGCATTCCCCCCGAGTTTCAAACTCGAATTTTCGATAAGTTCCAGGAAATCAAGCAGAAAGGAATGCCGGGGACCAAGGGCACCGGCCTGGGATTATCTATTGCCCGGCACATCGTTCAGGCTCATGGGGGCCGGATCTGGGTAGAAAGTGTCCCGGGGAAAGGGAGCACCTTCACCTTTGTTCTTCCTCTAGGAAGAAAACAACAAATCATGGCGCCTTCATTCTAGGATAGAAGAGCGGGAGGCCAGAATGACTCGAACCCTGGCAATAGTATTGGCTCTCCTGGGTTGCAGCGGCTGTTCAACGGTCTGGTTTTCACACCAAAACGCCCAGATTAAGAGCGAGATAACTCAAGCTGAATATCTCGCCGCCCGGGGGGATTATGAAGAGGCACTTTTAGGGTATGAACAGATACTGAAAAAATCCCCCAAGAACCCGTGGCGGGACCAAGTGCTTTTTAGCCTCGGCTGTCTTTATGCTTTAGATGAAAACCCGGATAAAGATTTCGCCAGGTCCCTTTCTTACTTTCAAAGATTGAAAGAAGAGTTTCCGAAGAGCCGGTTCAAGGCCCAGATTCAGGTTTGGGTAGGATTCTTAGAAACACTCGTTTCTCTCGAATTAGAGTTGGAGGCGAGAAAGGCCGAGTTTGCTGAAAACAAATCCGCGCTGGAAAAAGAGATAGCGAGATTAAAAGCGGAAAGGCTGGAACTGGAGTCCTCCTGGTCGAAGGAAATCAGCCTGAAAGCGAACAAACTCAGAGAGCTTGAGAATCTCATTGAAGCTCAAGAAACCGCTATAGAAAGCTTGCAGCAACAACTGAAAAAAATGAAGGAAATCGACATTCAATCAGAAAAAAAGGCCACCGGGATCAAAGAATATGGACCGAGATAAAATTTTGGTTGTTGATGACGACCCCAATATCCTGGAGGTCATAAGGGCACGGCTCGAGGCTCAAGACTATGATATCACCACTGCCATGACAGCAGCAGAAGCCTTGGCCAAAGCTGGCGAAGAGTCTTTTAACCTGGTCATCACCGATTTAAGGCTGGCTTCAACTGACGGCCTGGAACTTATGGAAGACCTGCTTCTCCTTAATCCAGACCTGCCCGTTATTATCCTGACGGCGTATGGCAGCATTGCGGGGGCCGTAACGGCCATTAAGAAGGGAGCCTATAGTTATCTGACTAAGCCCTTTGACCCTAAAGAGCTTCTGATCAAGGTCCGGAACGCCCTGGAAAAGCAGAGATTGGCCTTTCAGGTGAAAACCCTCAAGTCATTCATCGAGGAGAAATACGGCTTCGCCAACATCATCGGCCGCAGCGAGAAGATGGTTAGGGTATTTGAACAGATCAATCAGATTGCTCGGACCGACTTTACCGTACGCATCTATGGCGAAAGCGGAACAGGAAAAGAGCTTGTGGCCAAGGCAATCCATTGTCACGGTCTCCGCCAGAACGCTCCGTTCATTGCGGTGAGCTGCGCCGCCCTGCCCGAGACCCTGCTGGAAAGTGAACTTTTCGGGCATGAAAAGGGAGCGTTTACGGATGCCCGCCAGTCCAGGAAGGGAGTGTTTGCGCTGGCTCACAGGGGAACGATATTCCTCGATGAAATTTGTGAAGCTCCGGCCTCTGTTCAGGTCAAGCTTCTGAGGGTGCTTCAAGAACAGGAATTTAAGCCGGTCGGAAGCGAACGAACCCAAAAAGTCGATGTCCGGGTCATTGCCGCGACAAACAAAGACCTCAAGAAAGAGGTCGACGAAGGAAGATTTCGGGAAGACCTTTTTTATCGGATTCAGGTCATTCCTCTTGACCTTCCTCCGCTTCGCGAGCGCAAGGAAGACATCCCCCTCCTGGCTGAACATTTTTTGAAAATATACAGCCAAAAAATAGGCAAGAAAATTGGAGGAATCACCCCGGAGGCCCTGCAGAGGATGATGCTTTATGACTGGCCGGGAAACGTCCGCGAACTGGAAAATAGAATTGAGTATGCCGTAGCGATGACCGTCAAAAGCCGTATTGTTCCTGAGGATATCCTTCTCTCGGGAGCGACACCGGACCTCGAGATCAGGGCATTCGAAGACGCTAAAGGAGAATTTGAAAAAGAGTATCTCCGGAAGCTTTTGGCTACGACAAGGGGTAATTTCCAGCTGGCCGCTGGAATGGCCAAAAGGCAGCGATCCAGTCTCTATTACCTTATAAAAAAACACCGGATAAAACCCTCCGATTTCCGGTAATTTTTGAGAGTCGCCCAGACTCAAACCGCTTTTTGTGTCCAAAAATTCAGACATTTGCCCGAGTATCATTCTTCTCTGAAGATTCTTGAAATGAGTCAGCAGCGGCCTGAGGCTTGTCTTAAGTTTTGGACGCGTCCCGGATTACGTATCAATGCTGGATTCCTTAACAGGACTTCTTTTCACTTGTGTAATCGACAGTATCTGAATGTCTTTGCCATTATCCAGGCTGATCACAACTCAGCCGTTTTCTTAAGCTGGCACATCTCTTGCTTTAGATTAAGGAGAGGTGAACGATGAAATATTCAGGCAAAGCCCTCGCCATCGGGCTAATGATGGTCTTCTCTCTGGCTTTAATAGCCCCCGGGGCTCAGGAAGCCAAAACGATCACGGGCGTTGTCAAAGCTGTCGACGTCGCGACCCAGACGCTGCAGATCACAGAGGACACCACGAACAAGGAGTACACATTTAAGGTCGAAAGCACCACAGTCATCACTAAAGGCGACAAGACAATCACGTTGGCTGAGGTCAAAACCGCAGACAAGGTTGACGTGATGCTGGAACAGGGCAAGATCAAAGCCATTGAAGTCAAGTGATCCTGCGACTACCCTTCCCTGATCCAAATCTCAGGTGATCGGCTTCAGGGAGAAGGGTCAGGCCCAAGCCAAGGGGCTTGACCTTTCTCCCGCCTTTTTCTTAGCCGGCCAGGGAATGCGAGGAGGTTTTTATGAAAAATCGGCGAACGGCACTTTTATTGATCTCGTTCATAGCCTTCATTCTGGCGCTTACCTCGGGGTGCGCCAGCAAAAAGTTCGTCGTTCAGCAAGTAGCGGATCTCAATAAGAAAGTTGACGATGTCAGCAATGAAGTCGAGGCCAGCCAAACGCGGCTTCGAGAGCACGATGAAAAATTGGCTACGATAGGAGAGCTTATTGGCCAGCAGGATTATCAGCTTAAGGCGGTTGATACCAAAGTTGATGAGGTCAAAAGTCTCATTCGGGGCAATCTTATTTCCAAAGAAACCTTGCGCACAAGCGACGCCAAGTTTGGCTTCGACAGCTTTAAGCTAATCCCCGAAGCCACAGCCGTCATTGACACCTTCGTCCGGAAGCTCATTGAGGAAAATAAAGGCGTTTTCCTTGAAATTCAGGGGCACACGGACAGCATCGGCTCTGCAGAGTACAATCTTGCCCTGGGCAAAAATCGGGCTGAAGCCATACGGGAGTACCTTTACGTACACTCCCATATCCCTCTTCACAGGATGGAGGTTATCAGCCTGGGAAGCTCTCAACCTCTAGTTGACAATTCTACCCGCGAAGGACGGGCTCAGAACCGTCGCATCGAGATTCTGGTTTATGAATAGCAACTTAGAGAATTATCTCACTTCGACCGGGATCGGCAGCGGCTTGCGGGGGAGCATCTCGTCCCGCATGGCCGTGAAATAGACGAAGCTGGCCATGACGACAGCCGATTGGACCAGGTCCTCGGGAACACAGTGATCATAGATATCCTGGTTGGTGTGGTGGAGCGTCGGGAAGTAGTCGAGAGGATCCTGGATGAATTGGAAGCCCGGAATCCCGATATAGTCAAAAGGAAGATGGTCGGTCCCTTCCGTCGGCTGCAGGGCGATCGTCGTGACCCCGAGGTCGCGGAGCGGTTTCATCCATTCCTCGAAGATCGGCCGGACCTGGAAATTTTCCTGGATATAGATGCCGCGGATGCGCCCTGATCCGTTGTCGTAGTTGAAATAGCCCGAAATCTTGTTGTATTCGGGCTTGACGATGAGCTTCTTGGAGTCGGCCAGGGGATTCCTCCAGTTTTTCTCGTAGGCTTCAAAGTCGATCTTCTTGAGAGTTTCCTTGTCGGTATCCCCGAAATGGGTGAAGACATAACCCCGCGATCCGTAGAAGCCCTCCTCTTCGCCCGTCCAGAGGGCGGCGCGAATGGTCCGCTTGGGTTTCACTCCCAGCGCCTTGAGGATCCGCATAGCCTCCATGGCCACAGCGCAGCCCGAGGCATCGTCTACAGCCCCTGTCCCTCCCGTCCATGAGTCGATGTGGCCTCCGAGCATTACGACCTCGCCTTTCTTGTCCACGCCGGGAATCTCGGCGATAACGTTATAGCCCATCTTGTCCTGGTCGTAGATCGTGCTCCTGACCTCGGCCTCGAGCGTTACCGGGACCTTGAGGTCCAGGATGCGGCAGATTCGGGCATAGGCCTCGGCTGCCATCACGATCCGTGGGCTCTGGCCGGGGAGGGTGTGATTCTTGCCCATCCCTTCATAGGCGTCGACCTTGACCGTCCCGAAATCGCTCCGGCTCCCATCGCTGGATTCGACGAGGAGAGCGACCCCTTCGTTCCTATAGAATTCCCCGAGCTCTTCCCATTTGATCTCCGGCTTCTCTCCTCCTCCGTCTTTCGGCTGGAGAGGGATCGGAGTCTCCATGATCTCTTTGAGGTCCTCGTCGGTGTACCGGCGGGCGTAGGGCTTGAAGACGGGATGAACCTGGCGCGGCGGGTCGGTCAGGACGACCGCATCCTTGAGCTTTCCTTTCCACTTTTCGATGTCGGCCTTGGTCCGGATGACGGCCAGCACAGGCTGGCCTTTGATCTTGCCCGCGGTCCCCAGGGTCCAGGGCTTGGCGTAGACAAGGAGAGAGGCATAGGTCGGCTCGACCATATGAACTGAGATGTACTCGTTGGCCCATCCTAGGCCAAATTCTCCGCAAGGCTCGATGGCCGCGTTTACCATGCCCCATTCGGTGAACTTGGCTTTGGCCCATTCGCAAGCCTTTTTCATGGCCGGGCTGCCCGGGATGCGGGGCCCGATGACATCGGTCAAGTAACTCAATGTCTCCATGACTTTGGAGCGGTTGACCCCTTCCTCCCAGATGCGGTTGACCATGCCCGCATCCGCCTTCTCTTGTGAAAAAGCCGCCGGGATGAGGAATACGGATAGCGCCAGAACGATCGTGAGCAGACGATTTCTTTTCATCGTTGAC
>DAIPLF010000107.1:0-6374 GCA_036769375.1 Candidatus Aminicenantota bacterium
GTCGAAATCTATAGTGCCTTTCTCGCTCCCCCGCCCCCACCGCCTCCTCCACCCCCACCGCCGGCGAAAAAGCGGTCGAGCTCCCAAGCCAAGACCAGGATCAAACCGGTCCAGGCACAGACGAACATTGAACCGGGGAAGCTCGTCGCTCCCGTCGAGATCCCGGAGGAGATCGCCGATGAGCAGGTCTCCGATTTCGGGATCGAAGGCGGCGTCGAAGGAGGGGTGGAAGGCGGTGTCGTGGGCGGAGTCCTCGGCGGCGTCGTGGGCGGAGTCCTCGGCGGTGTCGTCGGCGAGGTCGAATCCCCAGTCCGGGCGATCGGCGAGATCAAGGAGCCGCGGCTCGTCAGGAAGATCCCGCCCGTCTATCCCGAGATCGCCCGACAGGCCCGGGTCGCGGGCACGGTCATCCTGGAGGCGACGACCGACATCTACGGGCGCGTGGCGACGGTCAAGGTGCTGCGCTCGATCCCGCTCCTCGACCAGGCGGCGATCGACGCCGTACGGCAGTGGGTCTATGAGCCGATGATCATCAACGGCAAGCCCCGCGGAGTCATTTTTACGGTCACGGTCCGCTTCGAATTGGAATAGGTTCAATGGTAATATATCTGGGACGCGGTATTTTCACCTGGAGGAACGATGTCGAGCAGTCATCAAACCGGAAAAACGGGATCCATCCTGGGGGTTATCTTCGCAGCCTTCGTTTTTTTGCTGCCGACGCCGGCGGGCAGTAAGGACACTGATGACCCGACAGCCCTTCGCCTCTCTCCACGCGACATCAGCCGGCTGAAAAAAGAGAGTTTCTGGAACTTCCAAGCGCCGGGGCTGGAGCCGATAGCCGAGTACGGTTCCTTTTTCGGCTTAAAGATCACCCTAAAGCTCCAAGGAGGGTGGAATACGTTTCCCGGCGGTGAGGTCGAGAACGGCATCCTTGGGTTGTATGACAACGCCGCGGCCGCCATCTCCTCCTCCGGCACGTCGATCGTCGAGAACGTGAGAGAATCCAGCCATTCCGGGATCGAAGCCAGCGGGGATCTCATTTATTCCCTCACCCCCCGATTCGGAATCGGGATCGGGGCGGCGAGAATCAATGCCGGAAAGAGAAGCCAACTCGTCTTCCTGGACGCAGAATCGTGGCCTCAGGTTCTGCGGATCGATCCGGAGATCAAGGTTTCTGCGTTCCGGGCGGGCTTGTTCTACTCCTTGCCATTTGCTGGCCTGCTGGCGATCTCGGTCCACGGAGGTCCGGCGCTCTATTCCGCAGAACACAGCTTCAGCCTGGGTGGCAGCGCCAGCTTTCTTCGGCAAGGACTTGTCCATACGGGTTATTTTCAGAAAGCCACGGCGAAACAGATAGGGTTTGAGGGAGCCCTGGGGTTTGAATTCAACGCCAACCGGTTCGTGTGCATTTTCGTGGAGGTTCAGGGACGGTATGCCAAGATCGACGACCTTGAAGGAGATGAGCGAGCCGACTTTATTCAGGATAACCGACTTCAGAGCTCCGCCGAAGCAGGACCTGTCTATTTTTTGGACACGGGCGCATATCCGGAGCTGGATATCATCCCCTCTGGTGGCGCGGTCCCCGGCAGCGCTCACCAAGCGATGCTCGATTTCTCGGGGGTCAGCATTCTTGCCGGGCTGAAGCTCAGGCTGTAAACTATTTTTTATCGGGCGAGAAGTAGCCGGCCCCAAGAAGCCGGTCGGTCTCTTTGATTTTCAGGCTCAGCAGATAGATCAGCACGGCGACGGAGAGCCAGATCGCCCCCAGGAAGACAAAAAGACCGGTGCTTTCCTTGATGTTCTGAGGCCCTGCGACGATCTTGTCGGCTTCCGGCTTCGACGGAGTCTGCAGGCTCCAGACGCTCATGGCCACCGCGAAGACAACCAGCAGAAGGGCGAGGGCGGTGATGATCTTCCCTTTGCGACCGGCCGGCTTATTATCGATGAGAGGCAGGAAGAAGAAGAGGACCACAGCCAGCAGGATGAGCAGGACGGCGACCGTGTCGCCGGTCACAAACAGGATCTTCGCCGGGAAGATCTTGAGCGTTTGAAAGAGAAAGAGGAAATACCACTCGGGCTTGATCCCTTCCGGCGCCGGCGCCATGAGGTCGGCCGTCTTGCCCAGAGTCGGCGGCAGGAACACGGCGATGGTGATCACGATACCGATAAAAACGAGCCAGAGAACCGCCTCGCGATAGACGAAATTCGGCCAGAACGGGAGCGCCCGGCGGGCCTCGGCTTCCTCATCCGCGCCAGCGGGGAGGCTCATACCCAGCTTCTGGATGAGATAGACGTGCAAAGCCAGAGCGGCCAGCAGGCAGAGCGGCAGGACGCTAACATGGAAGCTGAAGAAGCGGCTGAGGGTGTCGCCGGAAATGTCTTCGCCGCCGCGAAGGAACTTCGTCCCCCAGGCTCCGATGACAGGGATGGATCGGGGGATATCGGTGCCGACCTTGGTCGCCGCAAGCGACAGGGCGTCCCACGGAAGGAGGTACCCCGTGAAGCCGAAGGCCAGAGTGAAAACAAGCAGGAGAACACCGCTCATCCAGGTCATTTCCCTGGGCTTCCGGTAAGATTTCAGGATCCAGATGGCGAGAAGGTGGACGAAGACGATGGCGATCATGAACGTGGCCGACCAGGAATGGACGGAGCGGATGATCCAGCCCAGCGGGACCTTGGTCATGATCTCGCCAACGCTTTTGTTCGCTTCTTCCAGGGTCGGCCGGTAATAGAAGGCCAGCATGATGCCGGTCACGACCTGCAGGCCGAAGAACATCATGACCAGGCTTCCGGTATACATCCAGGGGGTGTGCCTGTTCTGGGGAATCGGCTTATGCTTGAGGAAATCCATGACCGTCTGGATCCCCAGACGGTCGTCGAGCCAAGCCCAAGTCGCTCGACCTGCCCCCCTGATGCTCACGCGGCCCCCTCCGGTTTTACGATCAGGTTCTCGCCTTCCGTTGTCACAAAGAGCCGCCGCAAAGGCTTGGGGGGCGGCCCGGCGATATTGACTCCGTTCTCGTCATACCAGCCTTCATGGCAGGCGCAGAAAAACTTCTTCTGCTCAGGAAGGTAGGCGACGTTGCAGTCCAGGTGGGTGCAGACGCTGACGAAGGCGATGAGCTCTCCTCCGGCCGTCTTCTTAAGCATCCCGGGCTTGCTTCCCCAGGCAAAGTTCTTGATCGCCCCCGGCTCCAGAGTTCCATAATCGGCAAGCGGCAGAAGGACCTGCTCCGGCTCCCGTTCCGGAGGGAAGACAAACCTCAAGACAGGATACAAAAAAACGGCCGCCAGCCCGCCCAGCCAGCCGCCGAGAAGGCCGTTAAGGAACTGCCGCCGCGTGAAAAGCGAATGTTTGAGTTTCATCGTCCCCGCTTGAAAAGGCTCTGGACCTTGCCCAAGATCAGACTCCGCCTCAGCCCTTCGATCCCGTCGGCCGGCCGCACTTTCCTCGGGCAGACCTCATTGCACTTGAAAACCGTGTCGCACCCCCAGGCGCCGGTTTCCGTGTTCACCCTCGACCAGCGCTTGGTGCCACGCTCGTCCCTCGGATCCTTGACGAAGCGGTAGAGCTTGGCCAAGGCGGCCGGACCGAGGTAGCGTTCGTCCCGGGCCACAACGGGACAGGCTCCGTAACAGCAGCCGCACATGATGCAGTTGACGAACTGGTCGATCTTTTCTATCTGCCGGTCTTCCATCCGGTATCCGTTCCCCGGCTCTGTTTCGCCGGCAAAAAGATAGGGCTCCACGGCCAGGAGGGCCTGCCAAAAGGGCTCCATGTCCACGATCAGGTCCTTCTGGATGTCCAGGTTGGGCAGCGGCTCGATCACGATGAGCGAGGTATTCAAGGATTCGATCATCGTCCGGCAGGCCAGGTCGAACTGGCCGTTGATCACCATGCCGCAGGAGCCGCACACCGCCTCCCGACAGCTGTACCGGAAGGATAGGGAGCAGTCCTGGTCGTTGCGGATGTCCATCAGCGCTTCGAGCAGCGATTTCTTCTCCTCGGTCTCGTAGACAAAGTCCTCGAAACAAGGACTCTGGTCGACGCCGGGGTCGAAGCGCAGGATCCGGAAGGTATATTTCATCTCAGTACTTTCTTTCCTGCGGCTGATACTTGGTGATCTGGACATCGCGGTAGGCGACCTCGGGCTTCCCGTCCCGCAGGCTGAGGAGCGTGTGCTTGAGCCAGGCCGCGTCGTTGCGCTTGGGGAAATCGAGGCGGTAATGGGAGCCGCGCGTCTCCTCCCGCAGGAGCGCCCCCAAGGTGATGACCTCGGTCAGGTCGACCATGTAGCCGAACTCGATGAGGTTGACGACTGCCTGGCTGTAGCGCAGGCACTTTCCGGAGATGAAGGCCCGGCCGTAGTCCTCCCGGATCTCGCGGATCGCCTCCAGGGCTTCCTCGAGCTGCTTTTTCGTCCGGAAGATCCCCACCTTCCCGCTCATGACGATCTTGAGATCATGGAGGAGATGATGGGCCATCTTGCCGCCGGGCCGGCCGAGCCAGGCGTCGACTTTCGCCTTCTCGGCGGCCGCCTCCGCGAGCATAGACTTCTCGTTCCCGTCTTTCCTCTCCAGCCCCTGGACGAAATTCGAAGCCTCCCGGCCGGCAATCTTGCCGAAGACGATCGTGTCGAGGAGCGAATTCCCGCCCAGACGATTGGCCCCGTGGACGCTCACGCAGGCGCACTCCCCGGCCGCATAGAACCCCGGGAGCGAGGTGGCACAGCGCACATCGACGTCGACCCCGCCCATCGAATAATGCTGGGCGGGCTGTATGGGGATCGGTGTTTCCACCGGATCGATGCCGCCGAACTTGAGGCAAATCTCGCGAACCGAGGGGAGACGCTTGTCGATCTTTTTCTGACCCAGATGCCGCAAGTCCAGGTGGACGTACTCATCCTCGAATCCGTTCCCCTTATCGACTTCGGTCTGGATGGCCCGGGCGACGATGTCCCGCGGCGCCAGTTCCATGGCCGAGGGCGCGTATTCCGCCATGAATCTCTGGCCCTTGTTATTGATGAGATGGCCGCCTTCGCCCCGGGCAGCCTCCGTAATCAGGATGTTCGTCGGATAGATCGAGGTGGGATGGTACTGGACGAACTCCATGTCCTTGAGCGCGACCCCGGCCCGGTAGGCCATCCCGATCCCGCTTCCATGGTTGATATAGGCGTTGGTCGTCCTGAGATAGACGCGGCCGTAGCCGCCGGTGGCGAAGATGACCGCTCTCGCCCGGATGGGCAGGATCTGCCCGCTGGCCAGGTCATAGATGACGACCCCGACACACCGTCCGTTCTCGACGATGAGCTTGGTCACGAGAGCTTCTTCATAGACTTTGGTCTGTCGCTTGAGCGCCTGCTCGAAGAGTGTATGAGCGATGACCAGCCCCGTGCGGTCGGCGGCAAAACAAGTCCTTGGGAAGCCGGCCCCGCCGAACGGCCTCTGGGCGATAAGGCCGGCGGGAGAGCGGTTAAAGGGAACGCCGAAGTGCTCCAGTTCAAAGACGGCCGGGATGGCTTCGCGGCACATCAGCTCGGCCGAAGCCTGGTCGGCCAGGTAATCGCTTCCCTTTATCGTATCAAAGGCGTGTTTTTCCCAGTTGTCGTCTTTCCCCTGCGCGGTGTTCCCCAGCGCGGCATTGATCCCTCCCTGGGCGGCGACGGAATGGGAGCGGAGCGGATGGACGCGGGAGATGACCGCCAGCGAGAGCCGCGGGTCGGAGCTGAGGACGGCCGAAAGACCGGCCAGTCCGCCGCCGACGACCAGGATGTCGTGCGTGATCATCAATAGTTCCTGGTGAAGTAGACGAAGAGCAGGCCGGCGGTCAGGACGACTCCGAGGATGGTGAAGACCCAAAAGAGGAGTTTCTCCCGGCGCGCTCCCATGTCCATGATGACCGTCCGCAAACCGTAAAGAGCGTGGAACACGACCAAGATGATGAGCAGCGAGTCGGTCAGCTTGTTGGTGTGAAGGACGAGCGCCCAATCAGGCTTCTGATCCTTGGTCATCAGGAAGAACGAGGTGAAGAATTTGATCCCAAGGAGAGCGATGAGGAGCAGCCCCGAAACCCGGTGAAAAACCCAGACGAACATTGGATGATCCTTTTCTGAAGGACTATTTTTACTGTAATTTTGAAAGGGATGTCAAGGAAAATAGGCTCGGGTATGGGATTCGTCGGCCCGCTCAGTCGTCCACGGACCTCCTCACCCACACCCTTCGCCTTGGGCAAAAAGGGTGCCCGCTCACTCTTCATACGGGTTTGTCGCCAACAGGCCCTCGCCTTGGTCAAGAATTGCGGGCCCCGGGCGCTAATAAGGGCTATTATTCCTTCTTAAAGGCACCCTCTATTTCGGCGAGGCCGACGCCGAAGA
>DAIPLF010000108.1:0-6372 GCA_036769375.1 Candidatus Aminicenantota bacterium
ACGATCTTGGATGTTTGCCTCAGCAGGCGAGAATCGTTAGAGTAGGGAATGGAGGGAATATGCGAGACAGGAGAGCTATTTATGCCCGTGTTTTTTTCGCCCTTATTCTGATCGCTTCTCTTGCCGCCGTCGCCGAGGGCGACTCGACTGAGGCCGTGTCTTTGGTCCAGGGCCAGCCGCCGGTCGGCAATTCCTCTTTCGAAGAGGTCGAAGGAAACATGCCGAAGGGCTGGACGACCATGACCTGGAGTCCGAAAGCCGAGTTTGCTTTGGACCCTTCGATCGCCCACTCCGGGAAAAATAGCGTCCGCATCTCTTCGACAGAAGGCGCTGACGCCTCCTGGATGATCGTCATCCCGGCGAAGCCGTTTTCCAGGTACCGGCTGAGCGGTTGGATCAAAACCCAAGGCCTTGAGCCGGGGACCAGCCGGGGGGCTTTGTTCAGCCTCCGCGGCACCGATATCCGGACCAAGGCGGTGACCGGAACTCAGGATTGGACCCGGCTGGAGCTCGTCTTCGACAGCGGGGCCAACGATGCCCTCTCCCTCAACTGCCTGTTCGGCGGCTGGGGGAAGGCCACGGGGACCGTCTGGTTCGATGACGTCGAGATCGAGCTCCTCTCGGCGCGCGCTTTGAAACCTCAGGTAACGATCGAAACGACGAAGACGCTTCCGCCGATGTCCAAATACATCTACGGCCAATTCATCGAGCATCTGGGCCGTTGCATCTACCAGGGCATCTGGGCGGAGATGCTCGAGGACCGCAAGTTCTACTACGCCGTGAACACGCCGGATTCCGCTTGGAAATTGGTCGGGGAACCGCACAGCGTCTGGATGAACCCTGTCGTTCCCTATGTTGGCGTTCAGGCGGTCGAAGTCCGGTTGAAAGGGGTCGGCCGATCGGGCGGGATATCCCAGGGCGATTTGGCACTCATCAAAGGTAAATCCTATACTGGCCGCATTGTCTTGACGGCCGACCCAGGCGCCGTGCCGGTTGAGGTGAGCCTCGTCTGGGGCGAGGGCCCTCAAAACAGGCAGACGTTGAGCCTTGAGGACATGACCAATGATTATCGCACCTTTCCCCTTTCTTTCACGGCCGGAGCCACGACCGATAACGCCCGTCTGGAAATCCGGTCGGGCGGGAGCGAATCTTTCCGGGTGGGCGCGGTCTCACTCATGCCGGCGGACAATATTGAGGGCTTCCGTCCAGATGTCCTGGCCCTGCTTAAGGAGCTTGATTCGCCGGTCTATCGCTGGCCCGGCGGCAATTTTGTCAGCGGCTACAACTGGAAGGACGGCATCGGCGAGCCGGACCGGCGCCCGCCTCGCAAGAATCCGGCCTGGCTTGGGATCGAACACAACGACGTCGGCCTGCACGAGTTCCTGGATCTGTGCCGTCTTATCAACACCGAACCTTACATCACGGTGAACAGCGGACAGGGGTCGGAAAGCCTGGCCGCCGAAGAAGTGGAATACGTCAATGGAGCTTCCTCCACCACCATGGGTCGGTGGCGGGCCGAGAACGGCCGTCTCGAGCCCTGGGGAGTGAAGTGGTGGTCCGTCGGGAACGAGATGTACGGCGACTGGCAGCTCGGCCACATGCCGCTCGAGGATTATATCAAGAAGCACAACCGCTTCGCCGAGGTGATGCGGGCCGAGGACCCTGGGATTCGGATCATCGGTGTCGGCGCGGTCGGACCATGGAGCGAGGGCATGCTCGCCGGGTCGGCGGGCCATATGGACCTCATCAGCGAGCACTTCTATGTCGGCGAGATGCCCGGCCTGCTCAGCCATGTTTCCCAGGTCCCGCGCGAGGTCAAGCGCATCGCTCAGGCCCACCGCGGCTACCGGAAGACGATCCCTGCGCTTAAGGGGAAAGGAATCCCTGTGGCCCTCGACGAATGGAACTATTGGTACGGGCCGGAGCTTTACGGAGAGATCGGGACCCGTTATTTTCTTAAAGACGCTCTGGGAGTGGCCGCCGGGATCAACGAATACGCCCGCCAGAGCGACATCATCTTCATGGCCAACTATGCCCAAACCGTGAATGTGATCGGGGCGATCAAGACAACCAAGACCGCTGCCGCTTTTGACACGACAGGCCTGGTGCTCAAGCTCTACCGGGCGCAGTTCGGCACGCTGCCCGTCAGGGTAACGGGCGTGCCGGAGCCGCTGGATGTGATGGTCGCCTGGACTGAAGGGAAGAAAGCGTTGACGATCTCGGTCGTCAACCCGATGGCGGAGGCTCAAGATCTGGCCCTCAGCTTCAAAGGTCTGGACATTCCCAAGACAGCGAAGCTCTATCGCCTTGCCGGCACCGACCCCATGGACTACAACGAGCCGGGGAAGGAGCCAGTCGTCAAGATCGAAGAGGCCGCCGCGGCGCCGTTCTCCGGGAAACTGACCATCCCCCCGCTCAGCGTCTCGATCTATGTGCTGGAATCCGCCAAGAAATAGGATCGACAAAAACATCTTGAGCTTCTCATCTGCAGGCGCGGGTTCGATCGGCTCGATGCCGGCAAGTCCGGAATTCAAGGGGGTGGAAAACCAGTGGCCAGGACTTCCGTAATAGACAGAGAGGAACTTATGATTAGGAGGATGGGCTAGTATGGTTATCCATTTCATCTTTTCATTTTTTCTCGCCGTTATGAACGTGCTCCCATTTGCGCAGGAGCCGCCGGCCAAGGGTTTCGAACTGAAGCCTGAAGTTTGGCAGCGGTATCTTGGTGAATACCTGTTCGGGGCGAATCAGTATGTTTCGGTTTT
The DNA here is from genome assembly GCA_036769375.1 of Candidatus Aminicenantota bacterium. GTDB lineage: Bacteria > Acidobacteriota > Aminicenantia > Aminicenantales > UBA8522 > UBA8522. The sequence goes on from DAIPLF010000108.1 coordinate 2,766, forward strand.
CAAGTTCTCTCAGCAGGGGGAGGAGGGGAGCCTGTTCTTTTTCGATTCGGAGACCGGCCGTGCGGGTCCGCTGAAGCCCGTTTCTGAGACAGAATTCATCGCCGGAGGTGCCGGCGCCGGGACGGACAAACAGGCCGGCGAAACCCGCATCATATTCCTCAAGAACAATGCCGGAGAAACCGAGCGGCTTATCCTAAAAAGAGACGGCCGGCCTGACATCGAGGGGAAAAGGGCCAAGGTCTTCACCGAAGAGCAGGTGACTTTTCCAAGCGGCGACGTCACCCTCGCCGGAAGCCTGCGCGTCCCCGTTTCACCGGGACGCCATCCCGCTGTCGTCTATGCCCACGGCTCGGGCCCGGGCACCCGGAACCAGATCTCCCTCCTGGCCCATTTCTTTCTCCATCGCGGGTTCGCGGTTCTGGGCTATGACAAGCGGGGAGTCGGCGGCTCAACCGGCGATTGGAGGCGAATCGACTTTCCCGAGCTCGCTTCCGACGCCCTGGCGGCGGTCAGTTTCCTCCGGGGTCGTCCGGATATCGACCCGAACAAGGTCGGCCTCTACGGAATCAGCCAGGGCGGCTGGGTGGTCTCCTTGGCCGCTTCCCGCTCCACCGATGTGGCCTTCTTTATCTCCCATTCCGGCCCCGGCGTCAGTCCCCGGAAGCAGGAATTCACCATGCTGACGAACATCATGACGATGTCGGGATTCTCCAAAGAGGACATCGCCGGCGTCCTTCAGGCGATGGGCCTGCTCTATGAGTATGGAAAGACCGGGAAAAACGGGGAGGAGCTGGACGAGCTCCTAGAGAAGCTAAAGCAAAATCCCAAGTTGGCGGATTTCCTTCCGCCGCCTTCCAAAGAGGTCCAGCGGGAGGCCCTCTACGAAAAGCAAAAAATGGGCGATCCCGGCTGGTTCTTCCATCTCGACGTCGATTACGACCCCATCCCCGCCGTAAAGCGAGTCCGCTGCCCGGGCCTGTTCATCTTCGGGAAGCACGACTACACGGTGCCCGTCGAAGAGAGCGTCGGGCGGATCGAAGCAGCCCTCCAAGAGGCGACGAACGAGCGCTGTCAAGTTGTCGTCCTGCCCAACGCCGGACACGGGGTCCTGGAAATCGACCCGGCCAAGCCGACGCAGCCCGCTTCCCCGATGCGGCTGGCCGATGGTTATCTCAAGCTCCTGTCCGATTGGCTGGACAAAACGCTTTCTTTGCGCCGATAGTGTTAAAATAAGGGAAGCAGGCGGGTAAACGGAGTGCCCCGGATACAGCGGAAATGAGGAAAGGATCAGAGGGCCGGATGTCGAAGCGGCGATTGGCCAGATTCCTTGTCTTGGGCCTTTTTCCCTTGCTCGCGCTGGGTGGACAGCTTCGGAAGCTGAAACCCGACTATCCCATCCAGCGGGTGGATTTCACCCAGGTCAAGCTGGAAGACGAGTTCTGGGCGCCACGCCTCAAGATCAACCGGACCGTGACGATCCCTTACCTATTCAAGCTGGACGAGGAGACGGGGCGCACGGATAACTTCCGGATCGCGGCCGGGCTCAAGAAAGGCAAGCATACGGGAAAACGCTATAACGACAGCGACGTCTTCAAAGCGATGGAAGCGGCGGCCTACTCGCTCCGAGTCTATCCTGATACGGAGCTCCGGAAGAAGCTGGATGACCTTGTCGCCGTTGTCGGCAAGGCCCAAGAACCGGATGGGTACCTCTTCACGACGCGCACCATCGACCCCAAAAGCCCGGCGCCGGGCGCGGGTCCCGAGCGCTGGTCGAACCTGCGGGTCAGCCACGAGCTCTACAACGTCGGCCACATGTATGAAGCGGCCGTCGCCCACTATGTCACCACCGGGGAGCGGAACTTCCTCGACATCGCCCTCAAGAACGCCGACCTCCTTGTCCGGACCTTTGGGCCGGGAAAGAGGCGAGCCTTCCCCGGGCACCAGGAGATCGAGATCGGGCTGACCAAGCTCTATCGTGTCACCGGCAACCGGCAGTACCTCGACCTGGCCAAGTTCTTCCTTGACGAGCGCGGGCGATATCATGGGGGAGAGCCCTATCCGGCAGAGTCGCCGTTTGTCATCTACAACTCCGAGGAATATCTTCAAAATCACAAGCCCGTTCTCGAGCAGGCCGAGGCGGTCGGGCACGCGGTCCGGGCCACCTACATGTATTCCGGGATGGCCGACGTTGCGGCGCTCGGTGGGTGGCCGGAATATGCGGCCGCCATCGACCGGCTCTGGGAGAACGTCGTCGCCAAGAAACTCTATCTAACGGGAGGCATCGGTTCGACCGGAGAGTATGAAGCCTTCGGCGCCGATTATGAACTTCCGAACGCCCAGGCGTACGCTGAGACCTGCGCCTCGATCGGCAATGCTCTCTGGAACCAGCGGATGTTCGAGCTCCATGGGGACGGCAAGTACGTCGACGTGCTGGAGAGGATCATCTATAACGGCCTCATCTCAGGGGTCTCGCTGAGCGGCGACCGGTTCTTCTACCAGAACCCGCTCGAGTCCCCCGGCAAATACGAACGCAGCGCCTGGTTCGAGGTCGCCTGCTGCCCGGCCAATATGGCCCGGTTTTTGCCGACTTTGCCGGGATATGTTTATGCTTCGGACGGAGACAGCCTTTACATCAACCTGTTCGCCGCCGGCTCTGCCAAGGTCGACCTCGGCGGCCGGTCGGTCGAGCTCATCCAGGAGACAAAGTATCCCTGGGAGGGAACGGTCAAGATCCTAGTCAATGCCCGGCCCGGAGGGACTTTCACCATCCGGCTCCGGATTCCGGGATGGACGCAGAACCGGCCCGTGCCAACCGGCCTCTACCGTTTCCTGGACCGGAACGAGCAGCCGGTGCGGCTCTGGGTCAACCGCAAGCCGGTCGATCTTAAAATAGAGAAAGGATACGCCCTGCTGCGACGGAAGTGGCGGCGGAACGACCTCATCGAGCTCATCCTGCCCATGCCCAGCCGGCGGGTCGTCGCCAACGACCTGGTCAAAGAGGATGCCGCGAGGGGTGCCATCCAGAGGGGGCCGATCGTCTTTTGCGCCGAGGGCATCGATAACGGGGGCCGGGCTTTGAACGTTGTCCTCCCGGACGACGCGGAGCTCGAATACTGGTTCCGGCCCGACCTTCTCGGCGGTGTCGCCATCATCACGGCGAAAGCTGTGGCCGTGGAACGTAGCCCCGACGGGAAGATCCTGGGCCAGAAAGCCCATCCGCTCATGGCCGTTCCCTATTTCGCCTGGGCCAATCGCGGTCCTGGTGAGATGCGGGTCTGGCTCCCGCGCTTTCCGGCCGGGCCGAAATGATGAATCTTTGACCGTCTTTATGCGGTGTGGTATAAGCGGGGGAAATGTCCTGGCAGCAGGCTTATGATCCCCTGGGCAGCTGGCTCCTCTCGGCCCTCGTCGCAGGTATCCCGATCATCGTCCTCCTCGGGGCGCTCGCCTTCCTAAAGTTCAAAGCCCATCGGGCCGCCCTCTTCGGTCTGGCGGCCGCACTGGTCATCGCCATCGGTGTTTTTAGAATGCCGGCTGATAAGGCCGGAGCGGTCACCGTCTTCGGCGCCGCCTACGGGCTTTTCCCCATCGGCTGGATCATCCTCAA
>DAIPLF010000109.1:0-6371 GCA_036769375.1 Candidatus Aminicenantota bacterium
AGACAAAATGCGTCAATCACCCGGGGTGAGCATTGCCTGGGTGAAAATACCAAAATTTGTCTCCCCTCAAGGGGTGATAAGGCGATTTCAGAGAGATTCCCCCCCGGGTGGGCGGCCGCACTCTCACGAAGAACGGCCGATACGGTCCCGATGGTACGTCTGATAGTCGTCCATCGTATTGAGATTCCTGTACCATGCTCCATCGCGCATGGGAACATATTTCACCCGGCACCGAGGATGGAAGAGGACGACCTTCTTCTGTCCCTCATCAAGCTGCTTTTTGATCAGCGGGATGACGGATCTTCTATACATGGCCAGCAGGGCGTTCGTTCTCCCCTCATTATCGACGGACACCACCACATCATGGTCGCCCGTATGGGAGCGCATCTCGGTGATGAATCCGGGATCGATCTCCGGAATATCACACGCGACGACAAAATTGACGTCCGTTTCCGACGCTTTCAATCCGGCATAGATCCCCATGAGCGGCCCCTGTCCGGGCCGTTCGTCATAGACGACCCTGACCCCGGCGGGCAGGGCCTGTTTCAGCTCCTCATGCCGTTCCCCGTCGTTCAAGCTGACGATGATGTCCCTCGAGATGGGGACCAGGCTCTGGATGAGCGACTGGATCATCGGCCTGCCGTTGATCGGCAATAAGGCCTTGGTCTTCCCCATTCTCCGGCTTGTCCCGCCGGCAAGGACAATGGAGGTGAAATAGGAATAATACCTCTTCAGGATATCCCGCACGGGATAAGCGGCGCTCCCGCCCGCCGAGGGGACGGTGATATCGACGAAGGACATCACCTCGCGGGCGGCCGGCTTGACCGGGTCGCGGTCCGGTCCCTTCAGCATAAGGAACAGGTTCGGCGCGACGACCTGCCGCAGGGAATTCGATTCCGCCACGATCACCGCGTCCCTGTCGATGCGCGTCATCAGCGCGTCCAGCCCTTCCGCCAGGGCGTCTCTCATCACCTTGAGCCAGAAGACGCGGGCCGCTCCCGCCTTGAGAAGCCGGGCGGTATCTTTATCTCCGTCGGGATCCCTCTCTTCCCGGATCTCATAGTTCCCGGTCGGGGAAGAAAAGGTGCGGCAGCCGTCAGGGCCCCGCGGACATTTCTCCCCCTTGTCCCGGATCGTCGTCACCTTCACGCCGATCACGTTTTCCCTGGAGCGGAGGGCTTCGATCAAACGGCCGGCCAGCGCCGTCCTCCCCAAATTTCTCGCCGTTGACCCCACCAGGATCATGGTCGGGACGACGCGCACGAACGGCTCTCCTTTTCGCTGATCAGGAACAGGGCCCATTCGGAGCGGCTCGATATCGAGCGGATTCAGCCGTTCGGCCCTGCCGTCATTCTAGTATAGCAGGATGATGGTGAAACCGGTCAAGAGGAGCCCGTAGCGGGATCAACTCTTCCCGTTCAGGAGGCCCCCAAGGAACCCAGGAAAACCGAGAAATATCTGGGGAAAAAGGCACTCGCGCCGGGTACCTTTACGCTTCAGAGGTCGCTTTTTTTATCCAGGACGCTCCGGACGACCCCGGCCGCTTCTCGCATGGTGAAGGGCTTCGCGATGAATCCCCGAAATCCCAGCGCCTTCGCTCTTTCGATCGAATTAAAGTCGCTGTACCCCGTGCTCAGGATGATGGGGATGTCCGGGCGTACGATCATCATGGCCTGACCCAGGTCCTCGCCCGCGATGTGAGGCATGAAACGATCTGTGATCACGAGGTCGAATGTATTGGGATCTTCCTTAAATCGTCTGAGGGCCTCACGGCCGTCCGTGTACGCGGTGACCTGGTATCCCAGGCGTTCCAACATCTTCCGGATCGCGATGACCATGGGTTCCTCGTCATCCACGAACAGAACCCGCTCGTTCCCGCCCGGCAAGGGCTCCGCCGCGACGAGCTCGACGCCGGCGTCTGGCTTGGCTTTGGGCAGAAAGACCCGGAAGACCGATCCCGCGCCCGGCTTGCTGGATATGTTCATGCCGCCCCTGTGGCTCTTCATGATGCCGTGAGCCACTGAGAGCCCCAGCCCCGTCCCTTCCCCAAGAGGCTTCGTGGTGAAGAACGGCTCGAAGGCCCGGCGCATGATCTCCTCGTCCATCCCGATCCCGTTATCGGCGACCGAAAGGATCAGATATTCTCCGGGCGCCATGTCTCTTTCCGGCAGTTCGGAAGGTCCCAACGTGGCAACTCCGGTGGAGACATCGATCGAACCCGTCTTGTCTTTCATGGCATAGGCCGCGTTGGCGCAGAGATTCAGGATCACCTGTTGGATCTGTGAAGGATCCCCTTGGACGAAATCCGTGTCCATTTCCAGATGAAAAGATATATTAATGGTTTTCGGGATGGACGAACGCAGCATGGTGAGGGATTCGCTGATGAGGGGCCCGAGGGAAAAGATCTGCCACTTCGGGGCGGATTTTCGGCTGAACAGGAGGAGTTGCCTGACGAGATCCTTGCCGCGCAATCCCGATCTGAGGATCAGGCGCAAGGGCTCTCGAAGGGAGGATGGCGCTGGAAGGTCCAACAAAGCGAGCTCGGCGCTGGTGATGATGGGGGCCAGGACGTTGTTGAGATCATGCGCGATCCCGCCGGTCAAGGTCCCGACGGCGGCGAGCTTATGGACTTCCCGGAGCTGCTGGCCGGTCACATCTTCCATGGCCAAGAGGATCAGGGGGGCTGCGCCAGGCCCCCGCAGGACACGGCGGCCGTTCAGCCGCATGGCCCTGAACCCGATCTTCGGAAAGCTGTGTTCGATCTCCAAGTCCTGAAAGGATGCGTCGTTGGGAAGGATATCTTCCAGCTGTCTCTTGAGCTCCGGGATGTTCCATTGACCAGCGCCGATGTCGAAGATGAAGCGGTTCTCTGTCTCTCCAGGAGAGGTTTGGAAGGTCCGGTAAAACGAATTATTGGCCGTTTTGACCTGCAGGTCCTTGTCGAGTATGATCAGGGGCTCACGGATCGTCTCGACGATCGCCTGCGCATAATCTCGTGACTCATTGGCCCTCTCCAGGCTCTGTTTGAGGGCGCTGATATCGACCCAAGTCAGGACGACGCCGCTGACGCGGTTTTCCGCCGATCTGTAGGGTCTGATCTGCAAGGAATACCATGCCCCCTCGTGGTCCTTGACCTCGATCTCCTGGGTTTTCCCTCGGTCCAGAGTCTCCGAGATCAAGGCCTCCATGCCGGGGATGTCCGTGAGGAGCCGGAGGTTAAGGATGGAGCGCCCGATATCGGTGGCAACGACCCCCAAGCGCTGCCCGGCCAGGGCGGTAAAGCGCCTGAGGCGAAGGTCCTTTCCCAGCAGGATGACCGGGAGATTGGCGCCCGTGAACAGGTTCGTGAGGTCGCTATTGAGCTCGTCCAAAGCCACATTACGGTTCTGCAGCTCGTCGTTGAGCGTCGTCAGCTCTTCATTGGTGGATTGCAGCTCTTCTTTAGCCGTCTCCAGCTCCTCGTTGAGGCTCTGGAGCTCCTCATTGGCCGATAGCGCTTCCTCGTTGGCCGCCCGCAGCTCCTCATCGGAAGCTTCCCGTTCCTCCATCGCGGCCCGGAGCCGCTCTTTGGCCGCCCTAAGTTCCCGCTCGAGGCGCTCCTCGCGGGAGGCGCGCGTCATCGTCTCCCTTCGCGGCAGGCGTCCTTTTCGGCCTGAAAGTGGCAGCCCGTCTTGGGCTTCGCGGCGGCGCGACCGGCGGCCGGGGACCTTCTCGAAGAGGACCAGGAAGTGCGGTTCGCCGGGGGGGGCAGAGGTGAGGGGAACGACCTCCAGGTTGGCCTCGGCCCCTGCGGCGGAACCGGTCCGCAGACCCTCCTTCCTGACAGGCGCCGATAGCCTCTTGGCCTCCAGAAGGGCGGCCCGCAGGGGAATCCTCAGGCCTTCCCGAGCCAACTCGAGCAGGTTCAAGCTCACATCCCCCGGGCGGTGTTCCAGGAACCGGCCCGTGTGACCCCTGAAATCGAGGACCTCATAATGATGATCGACGACGACCCCGTCGGGAGCGAGTCTCGAGAGGAGAGCGTGGTCGGCCTCCTTTCGGGCATCGAAGGCGGATGCGTTCTGACTCCCGGCGGTTTCCGATCCCACCGGATATCCGTCAGGGCGAGGCTCGATGAGTGGACGGGCCAAACCCGGTTTTCTCGAAAAGATCTTGTGTGTTCTGTCCACGGCGTCGAAGAGGTCCGGGAACCTGCCGATCGCCTCGGATTTGCCGAGGAGAAGGACGCCCCCGGGGCGCAGGGCATAATGGAAATTTCCCATGGCCCGCGCTTGGGCGTCCGACCCCAAATAGATCAAGACGTTGCGGCAGCTAATAAGGTCCAGATTGGAGAACGGGGGGTCTTTGATGAGGTCGTGCTTGGCGAAGACGCATAGCTCCCTGATATTCTTGCTGATCTGATAATGGCCGTCCAGCTTGACGAAGAAGCGCTCCAGGCGTTCCCGGGAGAGCTCCGAGACGGCGTTCTCGGGATATTTGCCCGCCCGGGCGCTGTCCACGGCCGTATCGAGGATATCGGTGGCGAAGATCTGAAGGGGAACTCTCGCGGCCCGGTTCCCCAAGAACTCGACAAAGGCGATGGCCAGTGAGTACGCTTCCTCTCCGGAGGAGCATCCCGGCACCCAGAACCGGGGGGGCCCTTCCGCCTGGCGGCGCTTGAGGATCTCGGGAAAGGCCTTGGACGCCAGCGCGGCGAACGTGTCGGGATCCCGAAAGAAGCTCGTGACATGGATCAGCAGGTCCCGGTAGAGGGCCTCCACTTCCGCCGGGTCATTCTCGAGGTACTGAATGTATCCCTCGATATCCGCGATCCTGCGGAGGGCCATGCGCCGGAGAACCCGGCGATAGGGTGTCGCCCGCTTGTACTGGCCAAAATCGACACCGGTGCGGGTCCGGAGGAGAGCAAAGATATGGCCCAGGTCGTTTCCGTTCGGCCGGAGGGAGCTTTCCGGCCCCGAGGCCGCCGCCGGCCTGGAGTCCTTACCAAGGGGCAAGGATTGGGCGCTGATCCTCACCAGTTCCCTGGCGATCTCTTCCGGAGGCAAGACGAAATCCGCGGCCCCGGCGGCCACGGCGCTGTGAGGCATGCCGCCGAATTTTGCCGATATCTCATCCTGGGCAAAGGAGATGCCGCCTTCCGCCTTGATCGCCTTGAGCCCCAAAGCCCCATCCGAGGCCGTCCCAGAGAGGACCACGCCGATCGCCCGGTTTCTTTGATCTTCGGCCAAGGAACGAAAAAAACGGTCGATGGGCATGTGGATCCCATGCGTTACGCTGCGGGAAATGAGGCTCAGGGTGCCTTTCGAGACGGTCATGTCCCTGTTCGGGGGCATGATATAAACATGGTCGCATTCGACGGCCGCTCCGTCGCTGGCGTCGACGACCTGCATCCTCGTTTTTAGCGAGAGGATCTTGGCCAGGACGCTCTCACGCGTCGGGTCGAGGTGTTGGATCAGAACGAACGCCAAGCCCGTTTTGGCCGGGAGGGCCGAAAGGAGGCGGGAAAAGGCCTCCAGTCCGCCGGCGGAAGCGCCGATCCCCACGATCGCCGACGGCCTTTTCTTCTGAGACCGCCGCTCAAAAGATCTCGCGCGGCGCGCTCCGGAATCCCCCGTGGACGCTCCGAGAGTGTTGGTCGCCGACTCCGCGCGCTTTTTTCCCATTGTGTCTCCTGCCGTTTACCGCATTTGCCTCGGGCCCTCCCCGATCAATCGAGGCCCGCGTCGATCTCCGGGATTGGCAACACCAGTATAAACAACCGCCCGCTCCCTGTCCAACGGGGGGCCTCATTCATCTCGGAGCTACGACCCGTCCATAAGGGTGGGCCCCCCCGACGCGGTCGGGTGGACTGGGCGTCAGGCCCCGAGGAGAACCTCTACGAGATGGTCGGCCCTGTCGTCGGCCAAAGGAATGAAGGGCCCGCCGGGATCGCGGCCGTCTATTGACACGCGGACGACTCTGTCCCCGGGCCCGCCGACGCGCCGGAAGGTGATGTGATAAAACGTCTCTCTAAAGCGATAATGGACCCTGCAGCTCTCCCATTCGTCGGGGAGCATGGGTTCGAGCCTTAGCTTGTCCACCTCGAGCCGGAGGCCGAGGAGCGTTTCCACGGCCAGGCGGTACATCCATCCGGCGCTGCCCGTGTACCAGGTCCAGCCACCGCGTCCCCTGTGAGGCGGCGCGGCAAGGATATCGCCGGGCATGACGTAGGGTTCAACCCTGAAGATCTCCATCTTCTCGGGGGTATCGGCGTGACGTATGGGATTGAGCGCCCCGAACAACTCCCAAGCCCGCTTCTTATCGCCGAGCATGGCAAAGGCGAGGGCGACCCAGATCGCCGCGTGACTGTAATGGCCGCCGTTCTCTCGAAC